>USGN01000048.1 GCA_900554255.1 uncultured Collinsella sp.
GCACTCTATACCGAACTCTCTCACGATGCGCAGGAGAAGGATTACGACAGCGTCCGCACGGGTATTTCGCGCGGTGTCGCCCAGATGCTCTTCTTCCTGATTCCGTTTGCGATGTACCTGATCGTCTTCGCCCGTCCGCTCAACATGATCTACTGCGCCGGCAAGTTCGATGAATCCGGTGTGGCGCTGGTGTCGGAGTTCCTTATCTATCTGGCACTTTCCCTGCCGCTCTACGGCGTGGTCGTGCTGATGCAGAAGAGCTTCTCGGCCCTGCTCGATATGAAACCTTATAGCCGCTATTGCCTGTACTCCGCTATCGGTCAGGCCGGTTCGGTGCTGCTGTTTGGCGTGGTGCTGGGCTACGGTATGCCGGCAATTGCGCTTTCGTACGTCGTTGACTACGTGGTCTTGGTCGGATGCTCACTGTGGTGGCTGCGCCGTCGTCTGCATGGTCTTCAGGTCAAGTCTATCCTGCATGGCGGTTTCTTTGGCCTTTTGCTCGGTGGCCTGGGTGCTGCCGCAGGCGCCGGCGTCATGTGGGCGCTTGAGCACTTTGTCGGGGTACTTGGCGGCTCGATTCTGATTACTCTTGGCTATGTTTGCGTTGCGGGTGTCGTCTCGCTTGCTGTTACCTTTGGCCTTGCCGTCGTTCTTAAGATGCCCGAGGTCTCGGCGCTGCTTCGTCGCAAGTAGGTGCGTGTGGCCGGTCACGACAACATTCCAACACTTGCCGAACAGGTTTCGCGCGTTCCCACGCAACCCGGCTGCTACCTTTGGAAAGATGCCAAGGGCGATGTCATCTACGTTGGCAAGGCAAAAAACTTGCGTGCCCGTATGCGTCAATATGTGACGCTGCAGGACGAGCGTCAAAAGATTCCGCTCATGATGCAGCTGGTGGCGAGCTTCGACTATATCGTGGTGGAGACCGAGCACGAGGCATTGGTGCTCGAGCGCAATCTGATTGGCCAGTACCATCCGTACTTTAACGTCGATCTCAAAGACGATAAAAGCTATCCCTTTATCGCCATTACCAAGAGCGACTTGTTTCCGGCTATTAAATACACGCGAGAGCGTCATAAACCGGGAACGCGCTATTTTGGCCCCTATACCGATAGCCGCGCGGCGCGTGAGACCATTGACACGCTGCGCAAGGTGATCCCGATCTGCTCGGCTTCTTGTGCGGAGTGGCGTCGTTGTCGTCGTATCGTCGAGTCCCACAAGGGCGAGGAAGACATCGTCAATATGATTTGCGCGCAAAACGGGCGCCCCTGCTTTGACTACCATGTCGGGCGCGGCCCGGGTGCGTGTGTCGGCGCGATTTCCCCGGCAGACTATGCCAAGAACGTCAAGCGCGTCGAGCGCTTTTTGTCGGGCCATCGCAAGGATGTCGTCGATGAGCTGACCTCCGAGATGACGGATGCCGCCGAGGCGCTCGACTTTGAGCGCGCGGCACGCGTCAAACGTCGTTTGGAGGTCATCAGGGGTCTGGACGATCGTCAGCAAGTCGTTTTTCCCTCCTGTGTCGATATCGATGTCATCGGTTTCTATCGCGAGGAGACCATCTCTGCCGCTTGCGTCTTCGTCGTTCGCGAGGGCCGAACAGTTCGCACCTGCGAGTTCATTCTCGACAAGGGTCTTGATGTTGACGAGGAAGAGCTCCAGTCGGGCTTTCTTAAGCGCTATTACGACGAGACGGCTGATATTCCAGCTGAGATAAACCTCTCTGTCGAGCTTGAGGATGCAGAGGCGCTGGGGGAGTGGCTTGCAGGCAAGCGCGAGCGTTCCTGCCATCTCCATAGGCCGCAGCGTGGCGAAAAGCACCGTTTGCTCGATATGGCATCCAAAAATGCGCGCCATGCCCTCATGCGCTACATGATGCGAACGGGGTACGCTGACGACCGCACCAATCAAGCGCTCCTGGAGCTCGAAAGCGCGCTGGCGCTGCCGGCGCCGCCGATGCGTATCGAGTGCTTCGATATCTCGACGCTGCACGGAACCTTTACCGTCGCCTCGATGGTGGTGTTTACCAACGGACGCGCCGACAAGAGCCAGTACCGTCGTTTTAAAATTCAGGCCGAATTGGACGAGGCAAACGACTTCGTGTCGATGTTCGAGGTTTTGGGACGACGCTATGCTCCCGAGCGCATGGCCGACGAGCGCTTTGGCTCGCGCCCCGATTTGCTCGTTGTCGATGGCGGTAAGCCGCAATTGACCGCTGCGATCAAGCAACTTGAGGCTCTTGGGCTCGATATACCAGTTTGTGGCTTGGCAAAGGCCGATGAGGAGGTTTTCGTGCCTTGGGACGAGACTCCCGTCGTGCTTCCGACCGGATCCGCGTCGCTCTATCTAATTAAACAGGTGCGCGATGAATCGCACCGTTTTGCAATCACATTCCATCGTGAGTTGCGCGATAAAGCCATGACAGTTTCGGTACTCGATGACGTTCCAGGCGTGGGACCCACCAGAAAACGTGCCCTTATGCGCCATTTTGGCTCGATGAAGCGTTTGCGCGCGGCGAGCGAGCAAGAGATCGCGGAAGTTCGCGGCATACCTGCCGATGTTGCCAAGGCGGTCCACGAGGCGCTCGTTGCGTGGAATGCCGAGCGCGCCGAGGCGGCGGCTGGCCATTCCGATAGCTAAACACGGGCCTAAACTTCTGATATACATGATTGCGTGATTTTCAACCATTTATTTCGCCATGATTGCATGCTGGTTTCGGGTTTTATTAACGCTAAAACGTTTGACTAGTCATTGTGAACAACCCTGCTATCCTGCGGGTTGACGAAGACTGATATCTCACCTCGTCGATTCATACTGTCTGGCGAATCGTTTGTCAATGAATTCGGTGAACGGTAGTAAATACCGTTCAAGCGTATGTATGTATCGGTCGCCGAGCGCGGCACCTCAGTTGGGTTCGTCGGTAGGTAAGGTATATATCGTCCGCAAGTTGCGCGGGGGCAAGTCTAGGTGCTCCCGGGTAAGATTCTCTATTGATAGGAGAAGACATGGCCATCATCAACAAGGGTATGTCCAGGCGTTCGTTCCTCGGCCTCACCGGCAGCGTCGCTGCTGTCGCAGGGCTTGGTCTCACCGGCTGCGGTGGCAGCTCTAGCGACGAGGGTTCCGCTTCCGGTTCCACCGATTCCGCCAACCGTGGCGGCGGTGTGATTACCGCTGGTTCCGCTTACGCTCCGTCCAGCTTCGATCCCGCCAGCACCGGCTCCGCTGTGGGCCTGGGTGCTAACTGGCACGTCGTCGAGGGCCTCTACGGCATCGATTACCACGACTACAGCACCTTCAACGAGCTCGCCACCGACGATCCCAAGTCCGTGGACGACACTACTTTCGAGGTCACCATCCGCAAGGGCGCCAAGTTCTCCGATGGCACCGAGGTCACTGCTGACGACGTCGTCGCTTCCTACACCGCTTGCGCTGCTTCCGCTACCTATGCTCCGTTCTTCCAGCCCTTCGAGTCCATCGAGGCCAAGGACGCCAGCACTGTAACGGTCAAGACCAAGGTCCCCAACTTCTCCCTGCTCAAGGATCGTCTGGCCATCATCCGTGTTACCCCGGCTACTCAGTCCGAGGAGGATCGCGCCAAGCAGCCGATCGGCTCCGGCCCCTGGATGTACGACTCTATCTCCGATACCGAGATTACCCTGGTTCCCAATCCTGAGTACAACGGTGAGTATGCTGCCGAGGATAAGAAGATCCAGTACAGCATCCTGACCGACCCCACCGCTCGCGTTACCGCCCAGCAGGAAGGCTCCACGCTCGTTATGGAGCTCGTCACCGCTGACGCCGTCGACCAGCTCGAGAGCGCTGGCTGCAAGATCGACAACGTCCAGGGCTTCGGCACCCGCTTCATCATGTTCAACGTCGCCAAGGAGCCTTGGAACAACGTCAAGGTCCGTCAGGCCGTCATGTACGCGCTCGACACCGAGAAGATGATCACCAACACCTTCGCCGGCCTTGCCACCGCTGCCAGCTGCTACCTGCCCAAGAGCTTCACCAACTATCATGAGGCTTCCACGGTGTACAAGACTGACGCCAAGAAGGCCAAGAAGCTCATCGAAGAGTCTGGCATCACCCCGGGCGCAATCACCCTGCGCACCACCGATAACGAGCAGATCAAGGGCATGGCCGCTCAGGTCAAGAACGACCTCGACGCTCTCGGCTTCGATGTGACCATCCAGACCGATACCTCGCCGGCCACCTACGCTGCCATCGACGGCGGCGAGGCCTACGATATCCTTCTCGCTCCTGGCGATCCGTCCTGCTTCGGCGCCGATCCCGACCTGCTGCTCAACTGGTGGTATGGCGACAACGTCTGGATGCAGACCCGTTGCCCGTGGAAGGAGTCCGCTGAGTGGCAGAAGCTCCACAGTCTCATGGACGAGGCTCTTGCCGCCGAGGGCGACGAGCAGCAGAAGAAGTGGAACGAGTGCTTCGACATCATTGCCGACAACGCCGTTCTGTACCCCGTTGTCCACGTCAAGACCGTCTCCGCTTCCTGGGACGATCCGTCCACCGCGCCCAACGGCGAGGCCCTCGATGGCTTCAAGGGCATCGGCACGACGAGCATGTCCTTCAGGGGCGTTGCGACCGTCAAGGCGTAAGACTCGCTTGAGTCTGTATGCAGGATGTCGGTCGTTGGGACCGTATCCTCATAGTTGAAACAAAGACCCGGGCGGCCTCGATGTCGCTCGGGTCTTGTAATGAGTATCCATACTCATATACCAGTTGGTCCTACCGACAAAAGAAAGGGGAGAGAACGTGAACAACTTTCTACGTTTGATTGGAAGGCGTCTCGTGGCGCTGCCGATCATGGCATTGGGCGTCACCGTCCTGGTGTTCTTCCTTATGTCGTTCTCCAAGACCGACCCCGCCTATACGGCGTTGGGTGACGGTGCCTCGCCCGAGGCGGTTGCCGAGTACCATGAGAAGTATGGTCTGGACGACCCCTGGCCCGTGCGCTACGTGCGCTACATGGGCGATCTGATCCATGGTGACATGGGCACCTATGGTGCTGCTCGCAACTCCGTTGCCAAGCGCATCTCCACGGCCCTGCCCGTTACGATGCAGCTGACCTTCATCGGTCTTGCCATCGGCGCGGTCGTCTCGTTTTTGCTCGGCGTCATCGCGGCACTGTATCGCGATAAATGGCCGGACCAAGTGATCCGCGTCTTTTCCATCGCCGGCTTGGCAACCCCGTCGTTCTGGCTTGCCGTTCTGTTGATCCTGCTGTTCTCTTCCTACCTTAAGGTGCTTCCGGCATCGGGTGCTCTGCCTCACTTCACCACCAACCCGGCTGGCTATCTGGGACGTATGATCATGCCCGCTATCGCTCTGGCATTCCCGCTGACGGGCCAGATGACTCGTATCGTGCGTACGGCCATGGTCGAGGAGCTCGATAAGGACTACGTCCGTATGGCCCGTGGCGCCGGCGTTCCCGAGAAGGTCGTCGTCGGCATCAACGTTTTGCGCAACGCGCTGATCACCCCGGTCACCACCCTCGGTCTTAAGATCGGTTACCTCATGGGCGGCGCCGTCGTCATCGAGGTCATCTTCAACCTCCCCGGCATGGGTACTGCGATTCTGCAGGGCGTTCAGGGCAACGAGGCGAACCTGGTTCAGGGCGTCGTCATCGTCGTTGCTCTTGCCTTCATCATCATCAACATCGTGGTTGACATGCTCTACCTGCTCATCAACCCGCGCATCAGGACGGTGTAGATTATGGTAAAGATTCGAGAGAAGCAAACCGAGCAGCTCGAGAAAGCTGCCTCCAAGGGGCTCAAGCTCGGTGGCTGGAAGAAGATGACGCTGTCTTCTAAGATTGCCGCCGTCGTGTTGGTGCTGGTCGCCTTGACCGCGATTCTGGCGCCCCTTCTTGCCCCCTATAGCCCGGTCGAGATCTTTACGGCTCGCCAGGCTCCCGGCAACGGATTTATCTTCGGTACCGACGATAAGGGTCGCGACATTCTGTCGCGTATGCTCTACGGTGGTCGTTACTCGCTGATTATCGGCTTTGGCGCCACTGCCATGGCTCTGGTCTGCGGCTCGGTCGTGGGCGCTCTTGCAGCGGTTTCGCGCAAGGCCGTCTCCGAGACGATCATGCGTATCCTGGACATCATCATGTCCATCCCGGGCATCGCCCTCGCGGCCGTCTTCGTTTCCATCCTGGGCAACTCCGTGCCGTCGATCATCTTCGCCATCGGCTTTATGTACACTCCGCAGATTGCCCGTATCGTGCGCGCCAACATTGTGTCCGAGTACGGCGAGGACTATGTCCGCGCGGTCATCGTTTCCGGCGCTAAGGCTCCGTGGATTTTGATCAAGCACGTCCTGCGTAACTGCATCGCCCCGATCATGGTCTTCACCGTTACCCTGGTCGCCGACGCCATCATCTTCGAGGCCTCGCTGACCTTCATCGGCGCTGGTATTCAGGAGCCCACCGCTACCTGGGGCAACATCCTCGCCGACGCTCGCGGTGGCGTGCTCGCTGGCCGTTGGTGGCAGGCGCTGTTCCCGGGCCTGGCCATCATGATCACCTGCCTGGCGCTCAACATCCTCTCCGAGGGCATTACCGACGCCATGGCCGCTGCTCCCTCTGCCGCCCTGGATCCGACCGACTCCTCCAAGCGCCGTGAGGCCGACCTGCTGGTCTCCGACCCCGTTCGCGCCTACAAGGAGCAGGCTCAGTCCCTGTCCGCCCGTCTTGGCGCCCTGCGTGATGTCGAACTCAAGCGTAACGACCGCCATGTGCCCGATGAGTCCGTTGAGCCGATCCTTTCGGTCCGCGATTTCTGCATCCAGTTTGAGCACCACGGTGATATCAACGTCGTCGACCATGTCAACTTTGACGTCCGTCCTGGTCAGACCATGGGCCTGGTGGGCGAGTCCGGTTGCGGTAAGTCCATCACCACGCTGGCCATCATGGGCCTGACCGACGATGACGAGCATCTTTCCGGTGAGGTTCTCTGGGAAGGCCGCGACCTGCTCAAGATGAGCAAGAAGGAGTGGTTCGGCCTGCGCGGTACCGATATCGCCATGGTCTATCAGGACGCCCTGTCCTCGCTCAACCCCTCCATGCTCATTTCCGCCCAGATGAAGCAGCTCACCAAGCGCGGCGGCACCCGTAGCGCCGAGGAGCTCCTGGAGCTCGTCGGCCTCGATCCCAAGCGCACGCTCGAGAGCTATCCGCATGAGCTTTCCGGTGGTCAGCGTCAGCGCGTTCTGATCGCTATGGCCCTTACCCGTGACCCCAAGCTGGTCATCTGCGACGAGCCCACGACCGCTCTGGACGTTACCGTCCAGAAGCAGGTCATCAAGCTGCTTAACGACCTTCAGGCCAAGCTCGGCTTTGCCATGATCTTCGTTTCGCACGACCTGGCACTGGTCGCCGAGGTCGCTCATAACATCACTGTTATGTACGCCGGTCAGGTTATCGAGCAGGCGCCCACCAAGGAGCTGCTCACCAACCCGATCCACGAGTACACTCGCGGTCTTCTGGGTTCCGTCCTGTCCATCGAGAGCGGTTCGGGCCGCCTGCACCAGGTGCCCGGCGCCGTTCCGAGCCCGCGCGATTTCCCCAAGGGCGATCGCTTCGCACCCCGCTCGAGCCATCCGCGCATTGGCCTGGACACCCGTCCGGTCTTCAAGCGCGTGCCCGGCACCGAGCACTTCTATTCCGAGCTCCCCGACGAGGTGCTCAAGGCAAATGGTTTGACCCCTCACGCGGAGGTGATGTAGATGAGCGAGACCGCAGTCAACGGCGTCGAGCCGATCATCTTCCTTGATGACGTCCACGTCACCTTTAGGACCCGTACCGGCTCGATTCTGCACCCCAACCTGGTTCACGCCGTCCAGGGTGTAACGATTAAGCTCATGCCCGGACAGACCATCGGCATCGTCGGCGAGTCCGGTTGCGGAAAGTCCACCACCGCCAACGTCATGTGCGGCCTGCAGGCCCCCACGAGCGGCAAGGTCTACTTTAAGGGCAAGGACGTTACCAAACGTACCGCCGAGGACCGTCGCCACATGGGTCGCGTCATCTCGGTCGTGTTCCAGAACCCGGCCACGGCGCTCAATCCCCGCATGGTCGTTCGCGAGCAACTGCTCGACCCCATGCGCGTCCACAACCTGGGTACCGAGGCCGAGCAGGAGAAGCGCGTCAAGGAGCTCTTGGAGCTCACCGGTCTGCCCAGCTCCGCCGCCGAGGTTCTTCCCGGCCAGCTTTCGGGCGGCCAGCGCCAGCGCGTCGCAATTGCCCGTGCCCTGTCGCTGAACCCCGATGCCATCATCGCCGACGAGCCCACCTCGGCTCTGGACGTTTCGGTCCGCGCGCAGATTCTGAATCTGCTGACCGACCTTAAGAAGGAGCTCGGCCTGGCCATGGTGTTCATCAGCCATGACATCCAGACGGTCCGCTATATCTCTGACGACATCATCGTTATGAATGGCGGCAAGATCGTCGAGCAGGGCGAGGCCAAGCAGGTCTTCCAGCACCCTCAGGACCCCTACACCAAGATGCTGCTCGGCGCTGCGCCGTCGCTGCTGCATCCCAAGCTCGGCGAGTAGCCTCGCTTTCCCTCCCGTGCGCCCGGTTCCCTTACCGGGCGCACCTCCG
>USGN01000049.1 GCA_900554255.1 uncultured Collinsella sp.
GACTGTAGAGCAGCAAACTTAATATATTTCGCCGCCCCTCTGCCAAGCCCAGGCGACTCCACGCACTTTACCTGCGTAAACAATGTGAGTGAAATATGAATCTCGATGGATACGCCCGCAGCCGTGTATACTAAACAGCTGTGTGAAACCAGGGGAGTATTCTGGCTGGACAAAATGCCTGCTTAATAGGGTTGTCAGGTAGTCCGGACGCAATACAAGGCTGGGGAGCACGTCGTGTAAGTAGTGGTCCTCTAGGGGCGTACGCTCGGTGGTGTACGCATTGTCCCAAGACCACGCGAGAGTTGGGATCATATCTTGATCAGCATGATTCTCGGCCGCAAGATTGGCATGACCCAGGTTTGGGACGAGGACGACAACGTCGTTCCCGTCACGGTCATCCAGGCTGGCCCCTGCGCTGTCTCGCAGGTTAAAACTCAGGCAACCGACGGCTATGACGCCGTCCAGATCGGTTTCGGCGACATCAAGGCCAAGAACGTGAACAAGCCCATGGCTGGTCACTTCGCCAAGGCTGGCGTCGAGCCTGTCCGTTTCCTTCGTGAGGTCCGCGTCGAGAACGGCGAGGAGCACAAGGTCGGCGAGGTCGTCACCGTCGCTGATTTCGCTGATGTCGAGAAGGTCGACGTCATCGGTACCTCCAAGGGTAAGGGCTTCCAGGGTCGCATCAAGCGCTGGGGTCAGCGCCGCGGTCCTATGACGCATGGTTCTCACTTCCAGCGTCACCCCGGTTCTATCGGTCAGTGCGCCTATCCTGCGCGCGTCCTCAAGGGCGTCAAGATGGCCGGTCACATGGGTAACGAGCGCGTTACCGTCAAGAACCTTTCCGTTGTCCGCATCGATGCCGAGCAGAACCTCATCTTGGTCAAGGGCGCTGTCCCGGGTGCCAAGAATGGTCTCGTCGCCATCCGTATGGCCTAAGGGCCCAGCCCATTTAGCCCAGCGTCATACCAAGGAGAACACTTAAATGGCAAAGTTTGAAGTAAAGAACAGCGAGGGCAAGAAGGTCGCCGAGGCCGAGCTCGCCGCTGAGGTGTACGGCATCGAGCCGAACATCCACGTTATGCACCACATCGTCAAGTGCCAGATGGCCTCTTGGCGTCAGGGCACCCAGTCTGCTAAGGGTCGCTCTGAGGTTTCCGGTGGCGGCAAGAAGCCTTGGCGTCAGAAGGGCACCGGCCGTGCCCGCCAGGGTTCCATCCGTGCTGCCCAGTGGCGTCACGGTGGCGTTGTCTTCGCCCCCAAGCCCCGTTCCTACGCTAAGCGTATGAACAACAAGGAGGTCAAGCTGGCTATGCGCTCCGCGCTGTCCGCCAAGCTGGCCGATGGCGAGCTCGTGCTCGTCGACGACTACGGCTTCGAGAAGCCTTCCACCAAGGCTGCCGTCGCCATGCTCAAGGCCCTCGGTCTTGAGGGCAAGCGTCTGACCATCATCGTTCGCGATGAGGACGTCAACGCCTACCTGTCGTTCCGCAACATTCCCAAGACGTTCATCATCACCGCTGACGAGGCCAACACCTACGATCTCGTCAACAATAACGCTGTGCTGATGCCCGCCGACATCGCCGCTCACTTCGGGGAGGTGCTTGCATAAATGACCGCCCACGAGATCATCATCCGTCCGATCGTGTCCGAGCGTTCCTTCTCCGGCATGGAGCTGAACAAGTACACGTTCGAGGTCGCCAAGGATGCTAACAAGTATCAGATCAAGGACGCTGTCGAGGAGATCTTCGGCGTCAAGGTCGTTCGCGTGAACACCCTGACGGTCAAGCCCAAGACCAAGCGCGTGCGCTATGTCGCCGGCAAGACCCGTTCTTGGAAGAAGGCCATCGTCACGCTGGCCGAGGGCGACACCATCGAGGTCTTTGGCAACCAGGCCTAAGACTCGCTGCTGTTGAGTGAGCTCATGCCTCCCAAAAAGGGGAGGCGAGAGCTCAAGGTTTTGGGCGTATAAAATGGACACGCCCGGAACCGTGTATACGTCCGGTGTCATCGCACCCGAGGCAGAACCTCGAATCCCTGTCTGCGATGGCTAACGGATTCCTATTGAAAGGGATTGTAATGGCTGTAAAGCACCTTAAGCCGACCTCCGCTGGTAGGCGTTGGCAGACGATCTCCGACTTCTCCGAGATCACCTGCACCAAGCCCGAGAAGTCTCTTCTCGAGCCCCTGCCCAAGAAGGCCGGTCGTAACAACAACGGCCGCATCACCACCCGCCACCAGGGCGGCGGCGTGAAGCGTCGTTACCGCGTGATCGACTTCAAGCGCAACAAGGACGGCGTGCCCGCCAAGGTTGCCACGATCGAGTACGATCCGAACCGTTCCGCTCGCATCGCTCTGCTGCACTACGCTGACGGTGAGAAGCGCTACATCCTGGCCCCCAAGGGCCTCGAGGTCGGTCAGACCATCATGTCCGGTTCTGACGCCGACATCAAGCCGGGCAACGCTCTGCCCCTCGCCGACATCCCCGTCGGTACGCTCATCCACGCCGTCGAGTTCCAGCCGGGCAAGGGCGCTGCTATCGCCCGTTCCGCCGGTAACTCCTGCCAGCTGATGGGTAAGGAGGGCAAGTACGCCATCGTCCGTATGCCTTCCTCCGAGATGCGCCGCATCCTCGTTACCTGCCGCGCCACCGTCGGTGAGGTCGGCAACGCCGATCACTCCAACATCGTCATCGGCAAGGCCGGCCGTAAGCGTCACATGAACGTGCGCCCGACCGTCCGCGGTACCGTCATGAACCCTGTCGACCACCCGCACGGCGGTGGCGAGGGCAAGAACCACACCTCTGGTCGTCCCTCTGTTACCCCCTGGGGTAAGCCGACGAAGGGCCTTCGTACGCGCAAGAAGAAGAAGGTCTCGAACCAGCACATCATTCGTCGCCGTAAGAAGTAATTTCGGATACCGAGTTTTAGGAGAAAGCACTTATGAGCAGAAGTCTCAAAAAGGGCCCGTTCGTGGAGACTCGCCTTCTCTCGCGTATCACCGCGATGAACGAGGCTGGCAAGAAGGACGTCGTGAAGACCTGGTCCCGCGCGTCCACCATCTTCCCTCAGATGGTTGGTCACACCATCGCCGTCCACGACGGCCGCAAGCATGTGCCCGTGTATGTTACCGAGTCCATGGTTGGTCACAAGCTCGGCGAGTTCGCGCCGACTCGTACGTTCCGTGGCCACAAGGCCAAATAGGGGGTTAACCGTAAATGGCAACTAAGTCTATTGAAACTGAGGCCACCGAGGTTCGCGCCGTCGCTAAGTACGTGCGTGTTTCCCCCAGCAAGGCCCGCCTGGTGGTCGATCTGATCCGCCGCAAGCCTGTCGCTCAGGCCTTCGACATCCTCCACTTCTGCGACCGCGCCGTCGCCGTGGATGTCGAGAAGGTTCTCCGTTCCGCCGTTGCGAACGCCGAGAACAACAACGGTCTGCGTGCCGACAACCTGGTTGTCGCCGCTGCCTATGTTGACGAGGGTCCGACGCTTAAGCGCATCCGTCCCCGCGCCAAGGGTTCCGCTTCTCGCATTCTGAAGCGTACTTCCCACATCACCGTCGTCGTTGCTCCTCGAAAGGAGGCGTAAAGCTGTATGGGTCAGAAAGTCTACCCCACCGGCTTCCGTCTTGGCATCACCGAGAACTGGCGCTCCCGCTGGTTCGCAGAGAAGGATTACGCTAAGACCCTCGGTAACGATCTCGAGATCCGCAAGTACCTCGAGAAGCGTCTTTCCCGCGCAGCTGTCTCCCGCGTCGAGATCGAGCGCGCTGGCGACAAGGTGAAGGTCATTATCCTCACCGCTCGCCCCGGCGTTGTCATCGGTAAGAAGGGTGCCGAGATCGATACCCTCCGCACCGAGCTCGAGAAGGTCGCTGGCGTCTCCAAGGGCCAGCTCTCCGTCGACGTTGTCGAGATCAAGCGCCCCGAGCTCGACGCCAACCTCGTTGCTCAGTCTATCGCCGAGCAGCTCGAGGGCCGCGTTGCCTTCCGTCGCGCTATGCGCAAGGCTGTCCAGTCCGCCCGCAAGGCCGGCGCTAAGGGCATCCGTATCCAGTGCTCCGGTCGTCTCGGCGGTGCCGAGATGGGCCGTCGTGAGTGGTACCGCGAGGGTCGCGTGCCTCTGCACACCCTCCGTGCCAAGATCGACTACGGCACGGCTGTCGCCAGCACCACCATGGGCGCTTGCGGCGTGAAGGTCTGGATTTACCTGGGCGAGAAGCTCCCGGGCCAGCCTGTTCCCAACCCTGCACTCGAGGGCTCTTCCCGTCCTCGTCGTCGTAACTCCGAGAGGAGGGGTCAGTAGTGCTTGCCCCTAAGCGTATTCTTCACCGCAAGGTGCAGCGTGGCTCCATGAAGGGCCAGGCCAAGGGTAATACCGAGCTGCATTTCGGCGAGTTTGGTATCCAGGCTCTCGAGGCCCATTGGATCACCAACCGTCAGATCGAGGCCGCTCGTATTGCCATGACCCGCTACATGAAGCGTGGCGGTCGTGTCTACATCACGATCTTCCCCGATAAGCCCATCACCAAGAAGCCTGCCGAGACTCGCATGGGTTCTGGTAAGGGTAACCCCGAGGAGTGGGTGGCCGTCGTCAAGCCCGGCCGCATCATGTTCGAGGTCAAGGGTGTTCCCGAGGAGGTCGCTCGCGAGGCTCTGCGTCTTGCGCAGCACAAGCTCCCCATCAAGACCAAGATTGTTGCTGCCAAGAACGCTGAGCAGCGCATCGAGAAGGAGATGGCTGAGGAGGCCGCTCTCGAGGCCAAGTGGGCTGCTGAGGACGCCGCCGCCGCCAAGGAGGAGAACTAATGAAGCCCGCAGAGATTCGTGAGCTCTCGGACGCTCAGCTCGTTGAGAAGCTGAAGGAAATGCGCGCCGAGCTCTTTAACCTTCGTTTCCAGATGGCTACCAGCCAGCTGGACAACACCGCTCGCGTCAACACCGTGAAGAAGGACATCGCTCGCGTCCTCACGGAGCAGCGCGCCCGCGAGATCGCAGCGGAGAAGTCCGCTGTCGCCGAGTAGGACCTAAGGAGAGAACATGACTGATTCGCGTAACTCGCGTAAGGTCCGTACGGGTGTCGTTACCTCCGTCTCCGGTGCCAAGACCATTGTTGTCACCATCACCGAGCGCAAGCGTCACCCCAAGTACGGCAAGATGATGACCAGCTCCAAGAAGCTGCACGCTCACGACGAGGAGTGCACGGCTGGCGTGGGCGACACCGTCCGCGTTATGGAGACCCGTCCTATGTCCAAGATGAAGCGTTGGCGCCTCATCGAGGTCGTCGAGCGCGCTAAATAAGCAGTCGCTCTTACGACTTGTACGTTTCCGAAGATGTGCGTATGCCTGGCTTGCATACCACAGGCCGTATAAAGGCAGCGCACCTCTCTTCGGTTCTTAGTTCGGAGGAACATCTACCATGATTCAGATGCAAACCATGCTGAACGTCGCCGACAACTCCGGCGCTCGCAAGATTCGCTGCATCAAGGTGCTTGGCGGTTCCAAGCGTCGTTATGCAGGCATCGGCGATGTGTTCATCGGTGCTGTCCAGGAGGCTACCCCTGGCGCCAACGTCAAGAAGAAGGACGTTGTCCGTTGCGTCGTCGTTCGCACCGTTAAGGAGATCCGCCGCAAGGATGGCTCCTACATTCGCTTTGATGAGAACGCCTGCGTTGTCATCAACAACGATGGTTCGCCCGTCGGCACCCGTATCTTCGGGCCCGTCGCTCGCGAGCTTCGTGACAAGAAGTACATGAAGATCGTCTCGCTCGCTCCCGAGACCCTGTAGTTAGGGGAGATATATGTATATCAAGAAGGGCGATAAGGTCCAGGTTCTCTCTGGTAAGGATCGCGGCAAGCAGGGCGTTGTCCTGCGTGCTCTCCCCGCCGAGAACAAGGTCGTTGTCGAGGGCGTTTCGGTCGTCAAGAAGGCCGTCAAGCCCAACGCTGCCAACCAGCAGGGCGGCATCGTTTCGCAGGAGGCTCCCATCGACGCCTCCAACGTCAATCTCGTTTGCCCCGAGTGCGGTAAGGTTACCCGCGTCGGTCACGAGAAGGACGGCAAGAACAAGCTGCGCGTCTGCAAGAAGTGCGGCCACAAGTTCTAAGCTGCCCGCAACAGTTAAGTTGCTAGCAAAGGCCCGGATGCCACGGCACCCGGGCCTTTTTTCTATCCCTACTCATTGGGTACTCATTGGGGACAGCCTTAAATGAGTGGCCGTTGAAATGCCGGCACCTGGGGGCGTTCATTTTCTGTCGGCAGCTGGGGACGACCATTCATTGGGGACAGACTTAAATGACCAGTCGTTGGGGGGACAGTCTCTATGTGCCGGCAGTTTGGGACGATCCTTTGATGTCTGATGCCCCCAGAGGGGTGAAGTAATACAGCTGGGTCTGTCTTTTAGGGCTTTGGTGTTCCGCCCCTTTATGTTTCACAAGGATCGTCGCATGCGCATTTACGCGCATAGCCTTGCGCGACAATGCGCATAGCCGCGCAAACATCTGCCAACTATGGCTAAATAATGACCGATAAGCAAATAAATACGCAAACACGAGCAGATACGCGCGCAATTGTGCGACTATAGGTTTGTTAGAAATGAAGGACTTCCGATGACTCAGGAGGCACATCATGGCAGATTCCAAACAGGCTCCGCTCGACGCCGAGGCAGCCGCAAAGGCGGCGTTTGCCTCGGTCCAGAATCAGCCGTTCCCAAACGACATCTTTACGGCTCCCGAGCTTCGTTGGGCTGTAATTGGGTGTGGCGTTATCGCCAACCAGATGGCTCAGTCTCTCGCCCTTGCCGGCCGAAAGCTCGCGGGCGTTGCCAACCGCACGCTGTCCAAGGCTCAGGCTTTTGCAGAGCAGTATGGCGTTGAGAAGGTCTATGGCACGGTCGAGGATCTCTACGCCGATCCGGACATTGACGCAGTCTATATCACCACGCCGCACAACACGCATATCATCTATCTGCGAGCCGCTCTGGCAGCTGGCAAGCACGTGCTCTGCGAGAAGGCCATTACCCTCAATTCCGCCGAGCTTGACGAGGCCCGCGCCATTGCCGACGAGCACAACGTGGTCCTTATGGACGCCACCACGGTGCTTCACATGCCCTTGTATCAGGAGCTGCGTCGTCGCATGGATGTCGGCGAGTTCGGCCGCATGAATCTCGCTCAGCTCAACTTTGGCAGCTATAAGGAGTACGGCGACCTGACCAACCGCTTCTACAACCGTAGCCTTGCCGGTGGCGCCATGCTCGACATTGGCGTGTATGCGCTCTCCGTTATGCGCCTCTTTATGGCGAGCCAGCCCGCTGAGGTTGTCTCGCTGGGCAACACCTGTGAGACCGGTGTCGACGTTGCGGGCGGCATTGTCTGCCGTAACGCCGAGCAGCAGCTGGGTGTTGTGAGCCTCACGCTCCACTCCAAGCAGCCCAAGCGCTCGGTCATCAGCTTCGACAAGTGCTATATCGAGGTCAACGAGTATCCGCGCGCCGATCACGCGACCATCGTGTGGACTGTGGACGGCCACCGCGAGGAGGTCCACGCCGGCACCGAAGCTTACGCCCTTTGCTATGAGATGGCCGATCTTGAGAAGGCCGTTGCCGGCGACGACTCCAAGCGCGAGCTGCTGGATTATGCTTCTGATGTTATGGAGCTGATGACCAAGCTCCGCGCCAACTGGGGAGTCGTGTACCCCGAGGAGGAGTAAGCGATGCTTGCGGAAGATAGGCTCAATGCGATCGTGTCGATGGTGCAGCAGGCCGGCTCGGTTACCGTGCCGGAGCTTGCTGAAGCCCTGGGCGTGACGGCGTCTACCATTCGGCGCGACCTGCAGGCGCTCGACCGTGCACACCGTATCGCCAAGGTGCACGGAGGTGCGACGAGTCTGGAGCGCGCGCACGTGACGCGCGACTTGACGATCAGCGAACGCAGTGATCTCCATAACGATGACAAGGAGCGCATCTGCGCCCGTGCCGCGGCTCTGGTGGAGCCCGATAGCTTTGTGTATATCGATTCGGGCTCAACGACCCTCAAGCTCATCGAGCATCTTCCGCGTCTCGACGGCGTCACCTATGTGACCGATTCCGTGCTCCATGCTCAGCACCTTGCTTTGCGCGGCATGCGTACCGTGGTGCTGGGCGGCGAGCTCAAACCCGAGACCGAGGCGCTCGTCGGTCCCGATGCCTTGGCAACTCTGGACCGCTATAACTTCAACTGCGGCTTTTGGGGATCCAACGGCATCGCGGCCGAGCAAGGTCTCACCACACCGGATATCGAGGAAGCACAGGTCAAGCGTATCTCGATGCGCCATACCGCCAAACGCTTCGTAATCTCGGACGCCAGTAAATTTGGCATGGTGGCGCCCGTCAAGTTCGCGGACTTCCGCGACGCAACGATTATTACCGCGGGCGAGGTGCCCGCCAAGTACCAGGCGATGGATAACGTCATCACGGTCTAGCAAGCAGGGG
>USGN01000050.1 GCA_900554255.1 uncultured Collinsella sp.
GATATCTATCCAGACAGAATAGAGATCAAAAACCCCGGTGGGCTTTGGGGAGGAAAGACGGTGGACAATCTTGCAGACGGGGAATCGCGCTGCCGAAACCCAAAGCTCATGAGCCTAATGGGGGCGACGCCGTTAGAGCATGCCGAGGGGGCCGTTGCAGAAAGCCAGGGATCTGGTATCCCGGCTATGATTCGCGAGATGGAGTCTCGTTCGCTTGGAAGGCCGAAATTTATCGTTAAGGCCGATTCGTTTACGGTGCTGCTTTCCCGGCACGGGGCGGAGCTTGCTGAAAACCGCACGTGGATTCAGAGCCATGTGGGCACCGAGCTGACGGATCGCGAGGAAACATTGCTCATGTTTATGCGGGAGCATGGGTGCGTATGCGATGTTCAAAAAATACGAGAGGCCCTGAAGTGGGATTCGGATGACATTCGCCTGATCTGCGGGGATCTTGTCGATAAACATGTCCTGTCAAAATGTGGCAAAGACACGTTTGAGATTATCGATATGAGCAGAGAATCGTCAGCTTCGACAGCGGATAGGATCCTGGAGGCTCTCAGCGCCGAAGTGGATATGACGGCGCGAGAAATAGCGGTTGCATCGGGGGTCAAAATTTCGTCCGTCCGCTACCATCTGCCAAAAATGGCGGATAAAGGACTCATCGAAGTAATGGGTTCGTCGACGAGCCGCAACCGCCGCTATCGGAAGAAGTAGATGCAGCCGAATTGCCCCTCTATCGTCTCTCGAAGTTTGATGGGTGCTAGAGGGGCGACTGCCTCGCGATATTTCCCCAGATAAAACCTGCCAAAATAAACCTGTCCCTTTTTGGCAGGTTACTGGTTCATGTTGCCGTGGATGTAGGGGGTGACCTCGGGGGAGATATGGTCGCAGCCCAGTTCGCGCAGCGCGGACTTGATAACGGCGGGCAGCGGGGTCTTGCCCTTGTCGTCGACGGCGGCACCGCCGAGGGTGGCAATCTTGGCGACATCTGCGGGTGCGGCCTCGATATGCATGCAGCCGCCGACCAGGCGCGCGCGTACCTGTGCCAGATCAAGATCGTGCAGGTAATCCTCGCAGGCGCGAATCAGGGAGACCTTCTCGCGCGTAAGCTCCTCGCCCGTGGGGACGCGCGTGGCAAGACATGCTCCCGCCGGCAGGTTCCAAACGGGATAACCCCATGCGCGCAGCAGCTCGCGCTCTTCGTCCTTGGTAAAGCCGACCTCCATAAGGGGTGAGCGTACGCCGAGCTCTTCTGCCGCACGCATGCCGGGGCGGTAGTCACCGCGATCGCTTGCATTGCTGCCATCGATGACGGTGGGAAAGCCGAGCGACTTGGCGTGGTTGACGATGGCGGTAAAGCCAGCGTGCTTGCAGTGGTAGCAGCGATTGGCATCGTTGCAGGCTACTTGGGGGAGCTGCAACTGATCGATCGAAAGATTGAGCACAGGGAGCTTAAAATGCGGCTCCTCATTGGCTTGCTCGTCAACGGAGCGCTCAAACGAAGCCTGTTCGGGCGTGCCGATGAGCGGCGTGGTGAGATGGACGAGGAGGGTATTGGTAGGCATGATGCGGGCGCATACGGCGGCCAAAAAGCTGCTGTCAACGCCGCCGGAAAACCCGATAGCCACGCGCCCGTATGCCAAAAGCAGCTGTTCGAGCGCTGCGAGTTTGTCCTGAAGCTCCTCTGCAGGTGCGGTGGTGTTTGAAAGCATGAAACGTTCCTTACCAATATGTGCTCGGTCGAAAACTATAATCCTATCGGGCTGCTTGTCATAAGACTTCTATCTATGTAACGAAGGCACAATATGCTATATACGTTATATACAAGTTTGTAAAGTGCGGTAGAGTGTCAGTAATGCAATCCGGTGAGGGGGCCGATATGATCAAGGCTGTAATTTTTGACATGGACGGAACGCTGGTCGATACCGAGCGTTTGGGGATTAAGGCCTGGAAGGCAGGCGCCGCTGAGCTGGGGCTCGCGATTGATGAAGCGCTGATCCATCAGTTTATCGGCCGCACGCTGCCCGATGTCATGGACATCCTTGATGAGCATTACGGCAGCCACGAAACCACCGAGGCGGTCTATGTCCGCCACAAGGAGATTCGCGACGAGATGGTCAAGACCGAACTGGAACTTAAGGCCGGCGCCGCCGAGTGCCTAGACGAGCTGCTGGCTGCGGGCTATCACGTTGGTCTAGCGACGTCGTCGCGCCTCGTTACGGCCGAGCGCAACCTTAAGATGGTTGGCCTCTTTGACAAGTTTGAAACGGTAACGTGTGGCGAGGACGTCGTGCACGGCAAGCCCGACCCCGAGATGTATCTGCTCGCCTGCGAGCGCGCGGGCTTTGCTCCCGAGGAATGTGCCGTGGTCGAGGATTCGCGCAACGGCTGCGTCTCGGGCATTACGGCCGGCTGCCATGTCTTTGCCGTCCCCGATATCGTGCCGCTGCCGCAGGACGTGGTGGATGGCTGCGAGGCCGTGCTCGATACGCTGTTCGATCTGGCGGCGGCGGTCAAGGCCGTGCGCTAGACAATTGCGGCGTTGAAACGAGCAATTGCTTACGTTTGCGCTTAAACAAAAGGGGTCCGGCAATGGTCGGGCCTCTTTTGCTTGAGCGGCGACTTAGCATACTTGCGGGCGTGCTATAGATACGCGCCGAGGTTGATGGCCGTGGCGTCGGTCTGGCTGCTTGCCCGGGTGCTGGCGCGTTCCAGCAGGAACGGACGTACCAGTTCTTGGCGGTTGATATCCTCGGCGGCGACTGCGGTGACGGTACGCACTGCGGAGCCGACACGGATATGCTTGATCTTTGCCGGGGCCTTGTTCTCGATTTGCTCCATCAGCAGTTGGACACCCTTGCGGCCAATCTCGTAGCCCGGGGGCGCTACCGTAGTGAGTGGGACCGATCCGCTCCAAGCGAGCGGGTTGCCGTCGCATCCGGCCACGCGAACCTGCTCGGGGACGGAGATGCCTTTGTCGACCAATGCCGAGATAACGCCCGAGGCCAGCACGTCGGTCAGGCCGACGACAAAATCGGGACGTTCGTCCGCGGGGCGCTCGGCGATTTGGGCACCGATGCCGTAGCCGTCGGCAGCGGTATTCCATTCGCCGGCGTCGATGACTTCGATCTTGATATCGGGGTGCAGGGCGAGCGCCTTATGAATGCCAAGGACGCGCAGGGTGAGTTGCATAAATGCTGCTCGGCCGACGACGACAATATGGTGCGCGCCGCGGGCGATGGCAAGTTCGGCAATGATGCGACCCTGGGCCTCATTGTCGGCCGCTACGTAGTAGCCGGGCTCGGAGCAATGGATGTCCAGATGGACGATCGGCACGGGCATCTTGGTCATGGCGGGGTGCCAGTCGGGGGATGCCATGGGCTGAACCATGACGCCGGACATCTGGGTGCCCATAAAGTAGCGCAGGTAATGGTCCTCGAGAATATCGTCGTTATCGGCGTTGGCGATGAGCAAGTCGTAGCCGTGCTTGCGGGCCTCGTTGTGGGCGCCGCTGGCGATTTGGAGCGAAAAGCCGTGATCGAGACGGGGGAGCACCAGGCCAAAGGACTTGGTGGCGCCGCCCGCGAGCTGACGAGCGCTTTGGTTGGGCAGGTAGCCCAGTCGATTGATGGTTTCATTTATGAGCTTGAGGGTCTCGGGGCGCAGCTTTTCGGGATGGTTGAGTGCGTTGGAAACCGTGCCCAACGAAACCCCGGCTTCGCGCGCGACGTCGCTGATTTTAACCTTTGCCATAGCGGCCCCTTTGATGCGTTTCAAGTACAAGCCAGATTGTAGCATCCCAAACCTACCAAAAAGGGACAGGTTTATTTTGGCAGGTTTATCTGGGGAAACGCCGTTGCCAGCGCGACCACCACGAAGGGGGCAGGTACCTTTGTGGTGGTTTGGACCGGCTGGACGTGTGTGCATCGAGTGGTATCTAAGTTGAGATACCACTTCTGGTATATCAGCTTGCGTTTGCGTGAGTACAATACTCGAACGTTATGCGTCTCAGCGCCCCCTGTGCGTGGACGTTTTGCAGTCAAGCGGACGAAGGGATTTATCCTATGTGCGGAATTGTCGGCTACACCGGCTCTGATATTGCAAAGAACATCCTGGTCACGGGCCTCAAGCGTATGGAGTATCGCGGCTATGACTCCTCGGGCGTCGCGCTCGAGGTGGGCGAGGGCGCCGCGGCGCACCTCGACGTCATCCGCCGCGTGGGCAAGGTCGCGGGCCTGGAGAGCGAGCTTTCCAACATCGACAGCGACGCTACCTGCGGTATCGGCCACACTCGTTGGGCCACCCACGGCAAGCCCTCCGTCGTTAACGCTCACCCCCACACCAGCTGCGACGGTCGTATCGCCATCGTCCACAACGGCATCATCGAGAACTTCGCCGAGCTGCGCGAAGAGCTGGAGGGTCGCGGCCACCACTTTAAGAGCGAGACCGATACCGAGGTCTTCGCGCATCTGATCGAAGAGGCTTATGCCGAGACGCACGACCTGATGGCCTCCGTGCGCGAGGCGTGCACCCACGTGGTCGGTGCCTATGGTCTGGCCGCCGTGTGCGCTGACGAGCCCGGCGTGATCGCCGTGGCCCGCAAGGATTCCCCGATCGTGGTCGGCGCGGGCGAGACCGGCTCCTATGTTGCTTCCGATGTCATCGCGCTTATCGACGCCACCCGCGATGTCGTGGTGCTCGAGGACGGTCAGTTTGCCAAGCTTACGCCTGCGGGCGTCGAGTACACCGACGAGGCCGGCAATGCCATCGAGCCCAAGGTCACCCATATCGATTGGGATCTGGACATGGCCGAAAAGGGCGGCTATCCCGACTTTATGCTCAAGGAGATCCACGAGCAGCCGCGCGTCGTGCGCGACACGCTGGTTGGTCGTATGACGCCGGCCGGCGAGCTCGACATCGACGAGCTGGGCCTTTCGCTCGAGGAACTCAACGACATCGACCGCGTCTACGTGATCGCTTGCGGCACCAGCTATCACGCTGGCCTCATTGCCAAGAATCTCATTGAGGGCTGGGCTCGCATCCCCACCGAGGTGGAGGCGGCCAGCGAGTTCCGCTATCGCAACCCCATCATCACGCCGACGACGCTCGTCGTTGCCGTGTCCCAGTCGGGCGAGACGGCCGACACTCTCGCCGCCATCCGCGACGCGCGCATCAAGGGCGCCAAGGTCTTCGGCATCACCAACGTGGTGGGCAGCCCCGTGGCGCGTGAGAGCGACGGCGTCATCTACACCAAGGCCAACAAGGAGATCGCGGTCGCCTCGACCAAGAGCTTCATCGGCCAGGTTGTGAGCCTGACGCTGCTGGCCCTGCTGCTGGCGCAGGTCAAGTACCGCCTGACCACCAAACAGGCACGCATGCTGTTCCGCGAGCTTTCCGATACTGCCGAGCAGATCCAGTGGATTTTGGACACGCAGACCGATGCCGTGCATGAGGCTGCCCTGCTGTGCAAGGATGCGCAGTCGGCGCTGTTCGTGGGCCGCGGCATGGGTGCCGCTATTTCCTACGAGGGTGCGCTCAAGCTCAAGGAGGTCAGCTACCTGCACGCCGAGGCCTACGCCGCTGGCGAGATGAAGCACGGCCCCATTGCCCTGATCGACCCGGGCTTCCCTGTCATCGCTGTGGCCACCAAGAGTGCCACCTACGACAAGACCGTGTCGAACCTTATGGAGTGCAAGGCGCGCGGTGCCAAGGTCATCGTCGTTGCCACTGAGGGCGACGAGGAGATCAACAAGATCGCCGACTGCATCATCCGCGTGCCGGCAGTCCGCGACGTGTTCAGCCCCATCACGGCGAGCGTTCCTCTGCAGCTGCTCGCACGCGAGGTCGCCATCCTGCGCGGCTGCGACGTCGACCAGCCCCGAAACCTGGCGAAAAGCGTTACTGTCGAGTAATCGAGTTCCGTCATCCTAACAACTAAGGCCCGGCTCCGTTGTGGCGGAGTCGGGCCTTGTTGCATTTGCCCAGATAAAACCTGCCAAAATAAACCTGTCCCTTTTTGGCAGGTTAGCGGAGCTTGCTGGTCTCGAAGTACTCGGGGAACTGGTCCAGAACCTCGGTCTGGTTGCGGAACATCATATGCAGGTGCTTGCTGACCAAAAAGCTCGCTTCGATGGGGTCGCGACCGGCGATAGCGCGGCGAATCTGCTTGTGCTCGTTCACGATGTCCTGATTGTCGAGAACCTGCGTGGCGGCGCGCAGCCAGCGGAAGCGCTCCAGGTCGGCATTGGTCTCTTCGAGCCACGACCACACGGTGCTGCGGCACGCGATGCTAAAGATCATGCGGTGCATGAGGTTGTCGCTTAAAAAGAAGCCGATGCGATCCTCCTCGGCCATGGTCTTTTCCTGCAGCGCGATGGCTCGGTCGAGCTGCTCGATGCCTGCAGAGGTGGCACGGGCGCAGCACTCCACAATCACCTGCTTTTCCAGATGCTCGCGGATGTAACAGGCACTCTCGGCAAGGGTGAGGTTGATGGGCGAGACGTAGGTGCCGCTCTGGGGCACGGTGCGCACCAGGCCTTCCTGCGCCAAGCGAACCAAAGCCTCGCGCACGGGCGTGCGACCCATGTCCAGGTCATCGCAAAGCTGCTTGACGCCCAGCTTTTCGCCCGGCTTGTAGTCCAGGTAGACGATTTTGCGTCGAATGGTGTGGTAGGACTGATCCTGTAGGCTCGTTTCCTGCTCGCCGACGTGCATCGATTCTTCCATAGCGCCTCGCAACTGTTCTATCAAACTCATATGTCAGTTGTTAATTATGCCGCGAATCAGCTCTCCGCGGTGGGTAATTCGGCTGTTGCCTGAGAACTAGCGCGGCATCTTAGTCTGTGTTTGCGCAAGGCTGTGCTCAATGTTGCCGTATCATAAGCCGTCGCAAACGTGAAATAGAAAGAAGGAATCCCATATGCAACTGGCGAATATCGTACGCGAACGCTGGAAGGGCGTCTTGTTCTGCCTGATCATCGCCATTCCCGCGACGTTGCTCGGCAAACAGGTTGAGGTGGTCGGCGGTCCGGTATTCGCCATCCTCTTTGGCATGGTCCTGGCGCTCGTCTTTCCCAAGAATCGTCGCGAACAGCTCGCCGCCGGCGTCACCTATACGTCCAAAAAAGTCTTGCAGTACGCGGTTATCCTGCTTGGCTTTGGCATGAACCTCTCCCAGATTCTGTCCAAGGGCGCCCAGTCGCTGCCGATTATCGTGGCGACAATCTCGACCTCGCTTGTCATCGCCTTCGTGCTCTGCCGCGTTATGAACGTGCCGGGCAAGATCGCGACGCTTGTGGGTGTGGGTTCGTCGATTTGCGGCGGTTCTGCCATCGCTGCGACCGCACCCGTCATCGATGCCGACGATCGCGAGATTGCCCAGGCTATTTCGGTCATCTTCCTGTTTAACGTTATCGCGGCGCTCGTGTTTCCGACGCTCGGCGGCATGCTCGGGCTGACCAACGAGGGCTTTGGCCTGTTTGCCGGTACCGCCATCAACGACACCTCGTCCGTAACGGCTGCGGCGAGCGCCTGGGACAGCATGCACCCCGGCGCCAATGTGCTCGAGAGCGCCACAGTGGTCAAGCTCACCAGGACGCTGGCCATTATTCCCATCACGTTGGTTCTCGCATGCTGGCAGATGCATCTGGCGCGCAAGGCCGGCGGTGACGCCAAAAGCACGTTCTCGCTTAAACGCGCGTTTCCCATGTTCGTGCTGTTCTTTGTGCTGGCGAGCGTGATCACCACGGTGCTTCAGCTTCCCGCGTCCTTTACGGCGCCCATCAAGGAGCTGTCGAAATTCTTTATTGTGATGGCCATGGCGGCTATTGGCTTTAATACCGATATCGTCGAGCTGGTCAAAAAGGGCGGCAAGCCCATCGCATTGGGCTTTTGCTGCTGGATTGGCATTGCGTGCATGAGTTTGGGAATGCAGCACGTGCTGGGAATCTGGTAGAGAAGTAGCTTGTTTGCGTGCTGGTTGCTGGTGAGCGCATTCTCACGGTGGAGCGATAGGAGCTCTTGCGGGTATGGCTTGTCCGCAGGTTGA
>USGN01000051.1 GCA_900554255.1 uncultured Collinsella sp.
GCCGCAGATCAATTCGTAAAGATAAAGAAAAGCAAACGAGGTCGATGTCTCCTCGATATTGCCGCGGCGCACTTGGGCACGCCAGGTAAAGTAGCCGCGCAACTGCCGGTCGCTCATGGCGTTGTAGGTGGGAAAGTACGACTTAAAGGTGCCGTTGTAGGGACAGTCGTCCTCAAAGTCGGCCATCAGCAGGCCTTGGCGGTAGAAAAGCTCGGCTTCCGAAAGCCAGCGGCCCGCACCGCCCTTGGGGTCATCCTGCCAGCGCGATATCTCGCGCATTTTACGGTACTGGTCGGGGAGGAAATTCTGCATCTGTCGGCCGGTTTTGAGAATCGGCTCGTCTGCGTAGATTTCGTTTGAGAAGCGGGTGGACTGATGGGTCCGGGCCTCGGCCATAATGCGCTCGATGAGCATCTTGATGTCCTGGTCGGCCACCGCTTCTCCTCTCCTAACGCAGCTACGGTGACCTCATATCATAGCACAGCATCAAACAGATGTTCGAGATACCGCTGCGTTGATAGATTTAGAACAGGAGAGCGTAGATGACGGCGATGACGACGGAGGGGAGCATATTGGCCGTGCGGAAGGTCTGAGGACGGATGAGGTTGACGCCGACGCAGAAGATGAGCATGGAGCCTACGAGCGAAAGGCTGTCGAGGGCTGCCGTGGTCATGATGGGGGAGAGCGCGCCGGCAAACAACGTGATCGTCCCCTGGAACACGGCGACGGGCAGGGCCGAGAAGATGCAGCCGCGTCCGAGCGACGCCGTCATGGTGCAGACGATGATGCAGTCCAGCGCGCCCTTCAGGGCAAGCGTGGACCAGTCGCCGAGCAGGCCGTCCTGGATCGATCCCACAATTGCCATGGCGCCGATACACACGGTGAGTGAAGTCGAGACAAAAGCGTTGGTGAACTCGTTATCGCCCTCACTGCCGGTCTTGCGCTTGAGCCATTCGCCAAGGTTCTCGATGGCGGCTTCCAAGTTGACGGCCTCGCCGATGAGCGAACCGAGGGCAAATGAGACGATAAGCATGGTGGTACCGGTGGTCGCCAACGCCTCTCCATCGATAACGAGCATCTTTTGCATGGTGCCGCCAAGGCCGATAAACAGGACGCACAGCCCCGATGCTTTCATGAGCGTGTCTTGGATGCGCGGTGTAATGAAGCGGCCGCCCGCTAATCCCAAAAGACCGCCCGCAACTAAAAGCACAACGTTGATGATTGTTCCCAAGCCCGGCATGAGCCCTCCTGTATTGATGCCAACGTGGCAATCGTAGCAGAACGAAATGCGAGGCACATCGCGACTCATCTAATACGTTATATAAGTGGTGTTAGGAATGATGTGCAGCATTTAAGCCTCAGGTGGTTGTCGGGACATAGGGATAGTATTCAAAGCGCAGTGTCATAAGCCGCTGCGGGGATTCAATAGCCGCGGCGATGATATTGGCATCGCGGGCACGATCAAACCCTTCGAGTTCGATCTGATACGAGACGTCTTGCATAATGTCCAGACGTCGCCAAGCTAGGAGTGTGTCACCATCGAATTCCAAGGTCTTGCCTCCGTCTGGAGCAACGGCGTATAGACGCAGCTTGGCGGTGGTTGCAGGGTCGACAACCGTGACCTTTTTAATTTCGTTTCGAGTATTCTTGGCGCCCAACAAGGTGAGCAGTGTTGGGGCCACGACCTCGCCCGATGGCAAAAAGACGACTTCGATGGATTCAGGAAATGCGATGATAGCCGACTTGCGGACGGGCTGATTGGCGGCGGCAACTTCGATGTTCGCAGCGTCGATGACCTCCGTGTGGTCGAGCGCGGCAAGCACGCAGCAGTTACCTTCATCGATCTCTTGAGGATCAGCAAGCCCCAGACTGTCCGCGAACTCGGGATCGTTTGGATCGGCAGCGGGCTCATTCGGCGCTTCGAAAGAAGCTGGGACGCTGTTTGTCGGCGACAGCGTGTCGCCCGCACCTGCTTCTTTGTCCGCGCTCTCTTCTTGTATGGTTGCGTTGATGGGTTCGTCGTTTGGGGGGAGCGTCTTGGCGTCAAACGCGGAGGGGAGAATTCCGATGGCTCCGGATCCGTTCCACTCCATTTCGAGAAGCGCCGGGTCGGCAAGAATGCGTTGCCTGCTTTGCGCGTGGGCATCGATTTCAATAGGGCCTGCCTCTATCCCTCGTGTAAGGCTGAGTGATCCGGCTGGCTTCTCGAAATGAGCGTCTGTGTCTTTGGTACTGACGGCGTAGAACAGCAGGGACGCTTCTCCCGCCGCGATGGCATCGGTACCGGCTTTGGTCAGCCGCAACGATGCCGTGAATGAGAGGGTGGGCTGCGTGTCGTCTGCATTCGCGGCGGCGCAGCCCAGACATATACCGCCTCCTTTCTCAAAAAACGTACCGTCGAAGGCGACCTTCGCTCCGTTCGCCGAGTCATCGACCGAAGCGATGTCGATGCGCAGCTCTAAATTGCATGGATCGCCATCTGCATCGAGCACAACCGAGCGCCACGTGCAGACGGCGCACCCCGCCTGGGAGCCGTTTGCCTTGTTCGAACGATTGATATCCACGACTATCGAGCCGTCCGTATTACGACGAAGGCATCCCGAGGTCGAGATTGCGGCCTGTGCGATCGAAAAACGCTTGCACGCAATGGCGCTCGACGGATTTGGTGCGGAGCTTAGGGCCGCTGGTAAGGAGTCTGCCATGACAGGAGTCGCCCAAGCGGCGACAGGCGTTCCGGTTGCGAGCGCGCCGCAGAGTGCGACGACGGGCAAAAGGTTCTTCGATGCCATGGGGTCTCCTTAGCTAATTTAGTGCGGCCTGTCCGTGTTTTGTTTCTGGCTGCGTTTGATGTGCAGACCGAGGCCGGCGGTTCCCGCGCCTGCTGCTGCGGCGCCTGCTGCCAAGAGCCATCGTTTGTCGCCTGTCTGCGCCAACGGTTCCTCGCGGTCGCTGCGGTCGAGCTCCGAGAGGTCGACCGTCACTTGCGTGGCGGCCTGCGCCTGTTCTTGCTGGGCAAAGGCCATGGCTGGCCCAAACGCTAGGATGCTGACGGCGGCGGCCAGGGCGACGGCCTTATGCCGTGTGCGCACCGGGCTCGACCGTCCAGGTGATCGTTGCAACCTGATCGCCTTCGCCGGTTACGCGGAAGATGTCGCGCGTGACGCGGGCGACGTTTCCGCTTGTCTTGAGCTTAATTTTGTCCGTGCCACCGGCAATGCCCTGGTAGCCCATGTCGAAGGCTGCATTCTTGGAAAGATCGAGGCCCGTTCCCTGCATTGCGGCGCTGGCGTTCTGGAGCGCGCCGTCGGGGCCGACCTTAAAGTCGATGGAGTTCTGTGCGGTTCCGGCTTTGGCGTCGGCAGCAATGGTCCAGGTGTTCATGGCGTCGATCTTCATGTTGGTGACATGGATGCCGTAGGCCGAATGATTGTCGATGGTGGTCGCGTCTTCTGAGGGGCCCTGAAGCGTGCCGTCGGCCTTGGCGACGAAGGGAATAACCGTCGGAACTTTGAACTCAACGTTGTCGATCTCGGTCCTGACCATTACTTTCGTGGTTCCAACGCGCCCGGCTGCCATAGCTGGCGTCGGGGCGGCGCCCATTGCGAGCGCGAGCGCGAGCCCTGCGCCCACGACGAGCGCTCTGGCTCCGTTCATGTTCCTGGTGATGTTCATGGTCGTTCCTTTCTATTCGCCGCGGGCTGTCCCCGCGATGATTGGACGAATGCTGGTGAATTGCGTGCGGTGCCGCGTCGGCCGGAAAGCTAGTTCTCGGCTTGCTCAACCCGTACCTTGACACGTGTCGGATTGCCGTGGCTGTCGAGGGTCTTGGCATCGAGTGCCTGGATCTCGATGTACGCCTCGCCTTCTTTGATGTCGCCGGCGGGGCACGTCTCGATTGTCTTGCCGGTCTCGACCACACCGGATTCGTACATGGTCTCGTCGTTTTGGATGACGCGGAATCGCTGGGGAAATTTATTGTCTTGGACGTTTTGCACGTTGACGCGCAGCTTGCCGTCCTCCTGCAGCTGAGCGACCGGTGCGACCGAAATCGTCATCATGTTGTCGCGGACGATGGCGTCGAGCTCATCTTGGATTTCCTGACGCGTTTTGCCCTCGGCCGTCGTAACCGAAGCGCCCGCCTCGGGTACGGGCTGCGACTGCCAAGCGTATAGTCCTACGGCGACAAGGGCACAGACGATGGCCAAGCAGGCAACGATGAGCTTCTTGCGACGACCCGGGCCTGCAAAGTGGGGTGGCTTCTTCGCGCTCATGCGGCATCCTTGGCGGTATAGATGCGCGCAAAGGTGGACGGGTTCGCTCCAAAGAGCATGTGAAGCATCAGGCGGCGCGAGTAGACGAGCTCTTCGAAGTCGGGAGGGAGCTCGATGTCGTGGATATGCGCGATGCGGTGGGCGAGCGCCGAGAACGACTCGGGGTCGCAGATCACATCGGTGGTAACGTGGTAGACCGTCGTATCGGGGAATGCCTCTTCGTCGAAAGGCAGGAGATGGGGATCGTCGTCGACTTCGATGGCGATGCCGTACTGGGGCCAGTAATATGCCATGGGAACCTCCCTGCTTCTGGGGCCAAAACTTCTGTCGGTTTTGGCTGTCGATGCCGACGGTATCAGCCGCTACTTGACCAATTGCTGACCAAATGCTTGACGGATTGGTGTCTCCGCAGGTAAAAGGCGGCAAAAAATACTCCAACTTTTTTCAAGCGACAATCGCGCGGTCGGCGACGGCGGGGCCATATGTGTCAAAAGCATCGTCTGCCGAGGAAATCAAGCCGCTCGCCGAATTGCACGAACGTAAAAATCGCCAATTATGGAGACGGTCTCGAACACGTCGACGAAACGATGCGGTAACATCTCCCTGCAAATACTGTAGTTAGCTAAAGGGGGAGTTCGCGTGTCTGCAACCATCAAACCCTTCACCGACGAGTTCGAAGAGTATGGTCGCGATGAGTCTCGCGCATCGGGCGAGGCCTCGAGCATCTCGTTTCCGACAACGGAGGACGAGGTCCGCGCCATTTTGAAAAAGCTCCATGCCGAGCGTGTCCCGGTGACGGTTCAGGGCGCCCGGACCGGTCTTGCCGCCGGCTCCGTGCCTCATGGCGGCCACATTCTCAATACTTCCCGCATGAATCGCTACCTAGGCATTCGCCGCGATGAGCAGGGCCGCTTTCTTTTGCGTGTGGCGCCCGGCGTCGTGCTGTCTGAGCTGCGCAAGCAACTGGGCAAGAAAGTGCTGCCGACTGCCGGCTGGGACCAGGCATCGCTTGAGGCCTACGAGGAGTTCCAAGAGGCCCCCGAGCAGTTCTTTCCCACCGATCCCACCGAGGCATCTGCCTGCCTGGGCGGTATGGCGGCATGCAACGCCTCCGGCGCCCGTAGCTACGCTTACGGCCCCATGCGCCCTCACGTCACGGGCCTTCATGTCGCGCTGACCGATGGCGACCTGCTCGAGCTTCACCGTGGCGAGGTTTTTGCACGGGGTCGTTGCCTTTCGCTCGTCACGGTGCAGGGCCGCACGCTCGAGCTCAACCTTCCCGGCTACACTATGCCCAAGACCAAAAATGCTTCGGGCTATTTCGTTGCTGACGATATGGATGCCATCGATCTGTTTATCGGTGCGTGTGGCACACTCGGCGTCATCACCGAGCTCGAGATTGCCCTGCAGGCGGCGCCTGCGGTCGTTTGGGGCGTGAGCTGCTTCTTTGACAGCGAAGACAAGGCCGTGTCCTTCACCGATTCCGTGCGCCCAGTCCTGTCCCATGCGGCTGCCATCGAGTACTTCGATGCTGGCGCCCTGGATATCCTGCGTCGTCAGCGTGAGCAGTCGACGGCGTTTGCCTCGCTGCCGGCGCTCGACAAAGACGCCAAGGTCTGTGTCTACGTGGAGCTCGACTGCGACGACGAAGCCCAGGCGACTGAGGAGCTGTATCACTTGGGGTGGGTACTGGAGCTTGCGGGCGGCAGTGACGATGCGACATGGGTCGCGCGCACCGAGGTCGATCGCGAGTGTCAGCGATTCTTCCGCCATGCGGTGCCCGAGAGCGTCAACATGCTCATCGACGAGCGTCGCCGCACGGATCCCACCATCACCAAACTGGGTTCGGACATGTCGGTGCCCAATGCACGCCTTGCCGATGTCGTGGTCCTCTATCGCCGCACACTGGCCGAAAGCGGGCTTGAATCTGCTGCCTGGGAGCACATCGGTAACAACCATCTGCATGTGAACATTCTGCCGCGCGATGCACAGGATTACCGCCGCGGCGGAGAGCTCTTTGCCCAGTGGGCTTCCGAGGTCACGGCCATGGGCGGCGCCGTCTCCGCCGAACACGGCGTCGGCAAGATCAAGGCGGGCTTCTTGGAGACGATGTACGGTCACGAGGCCATGGTCGAGTCGGCGCGGCTCAAGCTCCAGCTCGATCCCGACGGGCAGCTGGGTCGCGGCAACCTGTTTTCGGAGAAGCTCTTGGATGAGCTTGTCCAGAAAGGGGGCGCGTGAAGATGAGCGATTTCCATATGGTGGTGTGCGTCAAGGCCGTGCCGGGCAGCACCGAGGTCAAGATGGACCCCAAGACCAATACCATTGTGCGCGATGGCAAGCAGGCAGTCATTAATCCCTTTGACGCGAGCGCTTTGGAATGCGCGCTGGCGCTGAAGGACGACTTTATCGGCTTTGGCATGGACGTGCGCGTAACGGTGGTGTCGATGGGCATTCCCGCGACCGAATCGCTGCTGCGCGACTGCATCGCCCGAGGTGCCGATGACGCACTGCTGCTAACCGATCGCGCCTTTGCAGGCGCCGATACCCTGGCAACCACCTATGCCCTCAAGTGCGGCATCGAGGCGCTCGACGAGGACTTCGACCTGCTCATCTGCGGCAAGATGGCGGTGGACGGCGATACGGCCCAGATTGGTCCCGAGCTTGCCGGTTCCTTTGAGATTCCCTGCGTGACCGACGTGAGCTGCGTGCAGAGTGCGGGCTTTACGACCTGTGGTTCACTGGCGCTTGTTCACGGCTGCGATGCCGGCGAGGAGACGGTCTATCTTGAGATGCCGTGCGCGATGACGACTGCCAAGGAGATTGGCCAGTTGCGTATGCCGAGTATTGCCGGTATTCGCGCGGCGGAGGAGGCGGACGTGCGCGTGGTCAGTGCCGCCGACGTGAACGCCGACCCCGCGCGCTGCGGCCTTGCCGGCTCGCCGACACAGGTCGTGCGATCGTTTGTGCCCGAACGCGACCAAACGTGCGAGGCCGTTGAGGGGACGGCGTCCGAGCAGGCGGCAAAGCTTGCCAAGATTATCGAGGGGATGGCATAGATGAGCGGACTGATTATCGATAGCGAAGCCTGTATCGGCTGCGGTCGCTGCGTTCGCGCCTGTGCCTCGGGCGGCATCGTAGTGGAAGGCGAGCGACCCAGCCGATGCGCCCGCGTAACCGACGGCTGCATCCTATGCGGTGGGTGCGTCGACGCCTGCCCTGTCAACGCTATCTCGATCGAGCGTGACGAGGCCGCTGGTGCGGTGGACCTTGATGCATATCGAGACATTTGGGTATTCGCGCAGACCGACGAGCACGATACGGTGACTCCCGTTGCCTATGAGCTTATGGGCAAGGGCCGCGAGCTTGCCGATGCTCGCGGCTGCCGTCTGGTGGCACTGGTCGGCATAAGCCCCGAGGGCTCGCTTGGGGACCTGGAGCATCTGGTTTGCGCGGGCGCCGACGAAGTCCTGGCCTGTCGCGACGAGCGTCTGCGCCAAAACGATGCGGAGGTCTACGCCCGCTTGATCTGCGATTTGGTAGCCGAACGCAAACC
>USGN01000052.1 GCA_900554255.1 uncultured Collinsella sp.
CGAAGTCCATGGCGTTGGCAGCGCGCAGGCGGCGCTCCAGCTCCATATAGACCTGCGCGGCCTTTTTGTCGTTGGGGCTGTCGGCGGATTTGAGCATGTCCTCGGGCCCGATCATGGCGTTTTTAGCCGAGCTGATCTTGCTGCGGATCATGTTGATGGGAAACTGCTTTTGTTCAATGCCGAGCGCCTGCATAATGTCACGCACCATGCGCTTTGAGTCGTCATCATCGTAGATGGTGAACTGGCCGGTGTAGCCCAGCAGGTCGGCGTCCTCGCGCAGCATACGCACGCACATGGCGTGGAAGGTGCACACCCACATGCCGCGAGTGCCGTTGGGAATGAGCGCTGCCAGACGCTCGCGCATCTCGGCCGCGGCCTTATTGGTAAACGTGATGGCCAGGACCTGCCAGGGCTTAACGCCCAGGTCGCCCAGCATGTGCGCGATGCGGAAGGTCAGAACGCGGGTCTTGCCCGAGCCGGCGCCGGCAAGGACCAGCAACGGGCCCTCGGTGGTCAGGACCGCCTCGCGCTGGGCGGGGTTGAGGCTGTCGATGTCGACGAGCGGCTTGGCGGGCTTGGGCGCCGGGGCCGGGGCGTCGTAGATGTCGAGCGGGACGAGCTCGGGTTCCGGCGCGGCGGGGGCGGTGTACGCATCGAGCGGCACGGGTTCCGGCGCGGGCGGCACGGGTACCGCAGTGTTCTTTTCCCAGGGCAGGGGCTGGGTCATGGGCGACTCCTCATCTGACGGACGGCGCGCCTGCGGGCAGCGCCATAGTTTGAGCCGTACCAGTATACCGAGCCGCGCGGACACCGACGCAAATCACACCACGACTCCGTGCGCGATCGTCAGGCCCGCCCCAGCGGGTTTGGTGCAAAGGTGTCAGGTTTGTCTGCACCAAGCTGGTGCAAAGTAACCTGACACCTTTGCACCAATCACGGAGCCACCGATGTCACGGCAACGGTAGCGAGCGGCGGCCAGGGCGAACAAATTGGCATGAAAAGAGGGCGGCATAGACCTTTTGGTCATGCCACCCTCTTTGAATGATAAGTTGTCGCCCTGGCCGCCGCGCTGCGTCGACTAAGCTAGAGGCCGAGCATCGGCTCCAGAACGAAGAAGTATGCGAGCACTACGATGCCCAGGATGATGCGGTAAACACCGAAGCACTTAAAGTCGTGACGGCGGACGAAGCCCATGAGCCACTTGATGGCGATGAGCGAAACCACAAAGGCCACAACGCAGCCCACGCCCAGGATAGCGACCTCGTTGGCGCCGAACGTGCCGCCCTTGATGAAGTACTTGACCAGCTTGAGCGCACTCGCGCCAAACATGACAGGGATGGCCAGGAAGAACGTAAACTTGGACGCCACCGAACGCGTGCAGCCCAAAAGCAGGCCGCCGATGATGGTAGAACCGGAGCGAGACGTACCAGGCACCAGCGAAAGCACCTGGAAGCAGCCGATACCCAGCGCAGTCTTCCAGCTCAAGTCCTCGAGCGTGGCGATGGAGCCAAAGTCCAGGCTATCGTTATCGTCCTCATCCTCAGCGGTAGCCGCGGCGGGCGCCGCAAAGTGCGCACCGGCGGGACGTCCGCCCGCCACCACAGCACGCGAACCAAACGAACCGGCAACGGCCATTTCCTCGCGCTTGCTCGCGCGCCAGTTCTCAATCACGATAAACAGTACGCCGTACACAATGAGCGCCAACGCCACGACGGGAGCATTGTAGAAATGCTCCTCCATCCAGTCGTTGAGCGGCAGACCGATCGCCGCGGCGGGAATGCAGCCGAGCACAATCTTGCCCCACAGCACCCAGGTGTCGCGACGGCCCTCCTTGCCCTTGCTGGGCGAGAACGGGTTAAGGTCGTAGAAGAACAGGACGCAGACGGCCAAAATGGCGCCAAGCTGAATCACGACCAAGAACATATTCCAGAACGTCTCGCTCACGTTCATCTTGACGAACTCGTCCACCAAGATCATGTGACCGGTCGACGAAACGGGCAGCCATTCGGTGATGCCCTCGACCAGGCCCATGAAGGCAGATTTTAGAAGCTCGATGATATCCAAAGGGACCCCCTCATTAGACACCCGCCGGTAGATGTTCTGCGGACGATGCGGGCGATGTCCCATTATCAACCGTTGGCAGTGCGACCGCGCCTGCCCTTACCAAAAAACTCGCCCGTTCACAGAATTGCGAGCGGTCAAACCGAAATCCTTGGGTATAACTGCAACAAGATAAAGTGTCCGGCGGCCAACGCGCCCGCGCCCGCCCGACGCACGAGCCCCGCGCCCGTGCGATAGACCAAGGAGGAAACCATGAACGAGGGCTACACCAAGGTATTTGTTTCACTCGACGGTACTGAGCAGCAGGATTTTGTGCTCGCACGCGCCATCAAGGTCGCCGCGAACAACGGCGCTAAGCTGATCATCGGCCACGTCATCGACTCCACCGCGCTCGAGAGCGCCGGTTCCTATCCGGTCGACCTGGTCAACGGCTTGGAGGAGGCCTTTAACAACTCCATCGCCAAGCAGCTCGAGGAGGCCAAGGCCAATCCCGACATTCCCGAGGTCGAGGTCATGATTCGTACCGGCCGCATTCGTGAGACGCTCAAGGATGAGATGCTCGACGTGGTCAAGCCCGATCTGGTGCTCTGCGGCGCCCGCGGCCTGTCCTCAATTAAGTACGCGCTACTGGGCTCGATTTCGACGTTCCTGCTGCGCAATACGGACTGCGACATTCTGGTCGTGAAGTAGGTTCCTTCCCGTCGGTGCAAGGCCTGCGGGGTTATCACGCCGACGTCCTCGCCGCTTCGCGGCTGCGGGATGTCGGCTTAGATAACCCCTCCCGGCCTTGCGCCTTCGTCACCGTACTTCAGCGAGTTGGCTGATAAAAGATGGCGTGCCGCCCCGTTTGGGGCGGCACGTTTTTGTTATAGAAGATTCATTTGAGCCTCATGGCTATGTTCACGTTCGGGAACATAGCGCCAGTTGCCTTAGCTAAGTTCACGTTCGGGAACATAGCCGTCCACACCGCAAAACAGCCCGGCTACTCAAAGTATTGGAACTTGTTCGTTGAAAAAGCGAACGTGACGACGAAGCCTTCGCCCGGCTCGGACGATGCGGTGACGTCGATGCCCATCTTGGAGCACAGACGCGCCACCAGGTAGAGGCCGATGCCTGTTGCGCGCTTGGTGGCGCGGCCGTTGTCGCCGGTAAAGCCCTTCTCGAACACGCGTGGCAGGTCTGCCGCACACACGCCGCAGCCATTGTCGGCAACGGTGAGCTCAATGCGCTCACTCGCCAGGCCCTCGTCCAGCAACGCGCCCGAAAACGTGATCTTCGCGCCGTCCTCACGCGCGTATTTAATGCTGTTCTGAATGAGCTGGCCCAGAATAAACTCGAGCCACTTCTCGTCGGTAAAGACCTCGAAGTCGAGGTTTTCGCACACCGGAGCCACGTGCGCCGCGATGAGCTCGCGCGCGTTGGCCTTAATCGCGCCCGTCACCAAGGTCTTGAGATCCCAGCGGCGAATCAGGTAGTCGCGCTCCACGACTTCCGAGCGCGCATAGTACAGCGCCTGGTCGATATAGCGCTCCACGCGAGCCAACTCACGGCCCAGGTCATCCACGCGCGACAGGTCGTCTTCGCTGCCGTCCAGGTTTTCCAAAATCAGGTGGGCTGCCGCCAGGGGCAGCTTGGCCTCGTGGACCCAGCTCTCGATATAGTCGCGATAGTCATCGGTCTGACGCCGGCCTTCGGCAACCTCGTCGCAGGCAGCTTTGTCCACCCGGCGCAAGACCTCGTATTCGAGCTCGCCCTCGGCATAGGTCGGGCATTGCACCATCTCCTGCACCCATGCGGGACTCTCGAGTTCCTCTGCCGCACGCTCCAGCTGGCGCAGAAAACGGCGACGGCGAGCGTACTCGATCACGATGCCGAGCATACCGAAAATAAAGGACACGCCAACCGCCACGACCACGATAGAAACGGGTGCGCCGGCGACCGTCAGCACAAAGCAGCTCAGCAGCACGCCGCAGGTCCACACGGCGACGGGAAGCAGCGCATCTTTAAAGAACTTGCCAAACGACATAGCCGGCCCCTAGACCGAATAGCCCTGGCCGCGATGGGTGGTCAAATACCCCTTAATGCCGATTATTTCGAGCGTGGTGCGCAGGCGGTTGATGTTGACGGTAAGCGTGTTGTCGTCCACGAAGGCGTCAGAGTCCCACAGGTCCTGCATGATGGCCGAGCGCGAAACGATCTTGCCTGCACGGCTCAGAAGCAGCGAAAGGATACGCAGCTCGTTTTTGGTGAGCTCGGTGCTAGTGCCGGTTTGCGTGTTGGTAACCATGGAGCGGGCGAGGTCGAGCTCCAGCCCCTTGTGGACAAGTGTGCTGCGCTCGCCTGCCGCCGCGGTGCGACGCAGCAGTGCGTTGATGCGCGCCACGAGCACACGGGCGCTGTAGGGCTTGGGAACAAAGTCGTCCGCGCCGAGCGTCATGGCCATGACCTCGTCGATCTCGGTCGTGCGCGACGTGAGGACGATGATGGGGACCTCGGATTCGCGGCGAACCTCGTGGCAGATATGCTGGCCGTCCTTGACGGGAAGCGTGAGGTCGAGCAGCACCAGGTCGGGCGCGGCGGCGAGAATATCGCGCGAAACATGCTCGAACGATTCGCAGGCCTCGACCTCAAAACCGGCACGGGCAAGGATGTCGGCAAGCTCGCGACGAATGGGCTCGTCGTCCTCAACGATATAGATCAGCGCCATGGATTCCGCTCCCCTCTTGGTTGTCTTGCCCCATTATGACCGCGGAGCCGCAGGTGCGTGCCTCGCGCGGCACCAAGGTGACAGAACTGTTCGCAAGCGGCAGAGGCTTGCCTCTCGCTCGCGACGAGCACGGGAATTAAATGAGTTTTTAATCCCCGTCCCAGAATAATCATTTAGCGGCGGGCACGGAGCTTTTCGTAGCCTTCAGCGAAGAAGGCGACTGTCGCGGCGTCGGCCTCGGCGGCGTCGGCCTCGGTTGCGGGGACCACGCCGTGCTCGTCGCTCACCAGGAACAGCGCGCCCTTAAGCTGCGCGGGAATATCTACGCGCGTGACCGGGATGCCCTTGGTCTGGGCCAGCTGTTCGATGAGCGTCGCCGTGCCGCACAGGCACTCGTCCCCCGGCGCCACAAAGGCAAGCTCACCGTTGTTGACGGCAGCGAGCAGCTCGGGCGCCACGCCGGTTTCGTCGGCCTCGGAGCGGGCCTCGGCGGAGCGGGCACGTAGCGCCTTGGCCGACGTATCGGCCAGCGGCTCGTACTCCCCCACCGTCATGGCGGCGTTGCCGTTAACGTCGATCACCAGCATGAGCACACCGTCGCGGGCGGTGTAGTCGCCCTCGGCAAGCGACCACTCAACGTGCTGCTTGGCCCAACTGAGCATGTTATGGGTAAGTGGCTCGCCCTGCACCAGGCGCTCGGATAGCGCGCGGATGTGGCGATTGAGCATGGGCACCTTTTTGTTGGACATGCGCCAACGGCAGATGAGCGCGGGCTTGTCGAGCGTGAACTTCTCGACCGCCTCCTGATTGGAGCAAAAGTCCTCGTACGCACGCTGATCCTCGGCATTGCCAAACAGCTCGGCATCATCAATCTGGGGCATGGTTGTACCTTTCGTGTTAGTCATTCCGTCCTCTTATACCAAAAAGACGGCCCTCCAAACGGAGCGACCGTCTTTTGCAGAGATTATTTTGTCCCAGCGCGGAACTTAGTGGCGGAAGTGGCGGGCGCCCGTAAACACCATAGCAATATTGTGCTCGTTGCAGGCCTGGATGCTCTCGTCGTCGCGCTTGGAGCCGCCGGGCTGGATGATGCAGGTCACGCCGTGCGCGGCAAGCACGTCGACGTTGTCGCGGAACGGGAAGAACGCGTCGCTTGCGCAGGCAAAGCCGCCCTTCTCCACGCCCTCGCGCTCGCAGAAGTCCTCGGCGCGCTCGCAGGCAAGCAGCGCAGAGTCAACGCGGTTGGGCTGACCCGGGCCCATGCCAATGCCGGCCTTACCCTTGGAGACCAGGATGGCGTTGGACTTAATGCCCTTGCAGACCTTCCAGGCAAACTCGAGCTCGGCCATCTCGGCGTCGGTGGGCTTGCGGTCGGTGGGGAACGTAAAGGTCGCGGGATCCTCGGTCACGTGGTCGACTTCCTGCACCAGCATGCCGCCGTCGATAGAGCGCAGCTCCACCTGGGCGCCGTGGTCCACGCCGCCGGTCGCCAACACGCGCAGGTTGGGGCGCTTGGCCATGCGCTCGAGCGCCTCGGCAGTGTAGCTCGGGGCGATGATGACCTCGACGAACTGCTTGTTCTGATCGGCAAAGTGCTCAACCAGCTCAAAGGGAACCTCGCGGTTGCAGGCGATGATGCCGCCAAAGGCGCTCTTGGGATCGCAGGCGAAGGCGCGGTCGTAGGCAGCCGTAATATCCTCGGCAACGGCGGAACCGCAGGGGTTCTGGTGCTTGAGGATCACGCAGGCGGGCTCGTCGAACTCGCGGACCAGGTTCCAGGCGGCGTCGGCGTCCAGATAGTTGTTGTAGCTGAGCGGCTTGCCCTGGATCTGCTCGGAGCCCACGAGCGGGAACTGCGAGCTCGCGGTGTTCTCGCAGCCCTCGGCAAAGCGATAGACCGTGGCCTTCTGCTGCGGGTTCTCGCCATAGCGCAGGTCGTCGACCTTCTCCAGCGAGATCTCGAGCTTGGCAGAGGTGTCCGCCACGTCGCTTGCCTGGGCGGCGAGCCAACGGGAGATAGCCGTGTCGTAGGCGGCGGTGGTCTGGTAGACCTTCACCTGCAGGCGACGACGGGTGGAAAGCGTGGTGCAGCCACCGGTCTCGCGCATCTCGGCCAGGACGGCATCATAGTCGGCCGGGTCGGAAATGACGGTAACGCTCGCGGCGTTCTTAGCGGCAGAGCGCAGCATGGAGGGGCCACCGATGTCGATGTGCTCGATGGCATCCGCGAAGGTGACCTCGGGGTTGGCGACGGTCTTCTCGAACTCGTACAGGTTGACGACCACCAGGTCGATCAGCTTAATGCCGTGCTGAGCGGCCTCCTGCATGTGCTGCTCGGAATCGCGACGGGCAAGCAGCGCGCCGTGAACCTTGGGATGCAGCGTCTTGACGCGGCCGTCCATCATCTCGGGATAGCCCGTGAACTCCTCGATGGGGGTTACGGGAACGCCCGCGTCCTCGATGGCACGAGCCGTGCCGCCCGTAGAGATGATCTCGACGCCAAAGTCGTCAACCAGCGTCCGTGCGAAATCGACGACGCCCGTCTTATCGGTAACCGAGATCAACGCGCGTGCGATCTTCACATCAGATCCCATGCAGTCCTCCTGTCTGGTACGCCGCCGTGCTCTGTGAGTCGGTGATACGTCGATCTGCAGCGCTCGCGCAGCGGCATTGAAAATACTGATTTAATGTAGCGCATCGAGCGCGACGATGCACCCCGCAACGCGCGGCTGTGCAGAAAAAGCTTCGAGCGGGGGTTGCAGGAGCGCCACTGGGCACGGTGAGTTGATGGAACACAGGGGCACCATAATTAGATGCCAACGGCGTGGTAGAACTGTGCTCGATATGCATCCGCAATAGAAAGAGGCACCATGGTCTCGCGGGTTCTCTACCGACCGTTTGATACCGAAGATTTCGACGCCATCGCGCTGATCTTGCAGCAGCTTTGGCACAACAACTCGGATAACGATGAGTACAACCGCCTCGAAGCCGCGTGCGACCTTGCCTACTGCCTTTCGTCCTCGACGTTTT
>USGN01000053.1 GCA_900554255.1 uncultured Collinsella sp.
TGATGCTCGAGAAGAATCCAGACCTGGTCGTGGTCGATACCAACGTGGTCGCAGCGGCCCCACTGCGTATGACGGTCGCTGGTATGGGCGATGCGCTGGCAACGTACTTCGAGGCGCGTTCGTGCGTCGCGGCGCACGGCACTAACGAGCACGGTGGCGCGCCGGGGCACTTGGCCCTGGTTGCGGCTCGTGCCTGCTACGACACGCTCATGGAGTGCGGTGTCGCTGCCAAACGCGATCTCAAAAAGGGCCGTATATCGCCGGCGGTTGAGCGTCTGATCGAGTGCAATATTCTGCTCTCGGGCGTCGGCTTTGAGAGCGGTGGCTTGGCGTTGGCGCATGCCATCGCCAACGGTCTGACGATTCTGCCCGAGTGCAAGGCCATGCATGGTGAGGCCGTAGCGTTTGGTCTGGTGGTGCAGCTGCGCCTGGAGCGTGCACCCGAGATTGATCAGGTGCTCGAGTTTTGCCAGCGCGTTGGTCTGCCGACGACGCTCGAGGAGCTGGGCCTTGGCGAGGTTTCCGATGCCGATCTGCTGAGCGTTGCGGACGCAACTTTTAAGAACGAGCGTAACATGGCCAACGAGCAGGCCAAGGTGACCAAACAAAAACTCGTGCAGCTCATGCGCGAGGCATAGCTTGGCACTTGATTGGCCTTGTGCAATCGAGGCGGCGATAGGCCATAGGCTATTTGCCGCAAAGATGCGCTGCATGTAATTTGCCCGAGGCGTAGGCCGATGGCGTATCATTATCTCTTGCTTGTTTGCACTGCTCAGGGAGGGGCCGCGCATGGCGCAGGAACACGATCTGTTTGATGACATCATCGAAATCAGCAAGGGCTTGGATTTTTTTAAAGACCCGCTTGGCGGTGTGACCGACGCGCTCGATCCGTCGGCACCGCAGTGGAATCCTGCTGACTACAAGGAGCGCCCGCGCGGTAACACCATTCCGTGCCTGGCTTGCAAGAACGAGAAGAGCGGCTGCACCGCGTGCATGGACGTGTGCCCGGTGAACGCCATTGAGATCGAGGAAGATGCTATCGAGATTCTCGACAGTTGCCGTAAGTGCGGTCTGTGCGCCGCTGCTTGCCCGACCGAGGCGATCATCTCGCCGCGCCTGGCGCCTAAAAACCTATATGACGATATCGTCTCTGCTGCTACGAGCCACGAGACCGCCTACGTCACCTGCACGCGCGCCCTCAAGCGCATGCCGCGCGAAAACGAGGTCGTCGTTGCCTGTGTGGGCGATATTACGGCCGAGACCTGGTTCTCGGTGCTGGCCGATTATCCCAATGTGAGCGTGTACCTGCCGCTGGGCGTGTGCGATAAGTGCCGTAACACCGGTGGCGAGGACATCCTGGGCGAGGCCATTGCTACCGCCGAGGAGTGGGCGGGCACGGGCATGGGTCTGGAGGTCGACCCCAAGAGCCTCAAGTGCCATAAGCGCCGCGAGTACGAGCGCAAGGAGTACATGGAAAAGATCGCCCGCACCACGGGCCTTACCGTGACCAAGCTCAACCCGGCAACGGCGGCGCTGGCCTCGGTGACGCAGAAGCTCAAAGCCCATCGCCATCAGATTACTCAGTTGGAGCGCACGCTCAACACCATGTGCGGCACCACGACGACCAAGCGTCGCCGTTCGCTCACGCACGGGCGGCAGCTGGTGCTCTCGACGCTGCAAAACCACCCCGAGCTTGCCCAGAACATGCAGGTGAGCACGCCGGAATGCGATTTTGACAAGTGCACGTCGTGCGGCGAGTGCGTCAATGTATGCCCTACGTTCGCCTGCGATTTGGTGGGAAGCGGCCGCTTTGCGTTGGAGTCCACGTATTGTTTGGGCTGCGGTGCCTGCGTCAAGGTGTGCCCCGAGCATGCGCTCAAGTTGGTTGAGCATGACGCGTCCAATCTGGTCGTCGTCGATCCCGAAGCCGAGGAAAAGGCCGCTCAGAAGGCCAAGGCCCACGAGGAGGCCGAGAAGGTCAAGGCCGAGGCAAAGGCCAAGCTCGACAAGATGCTCGACCAGGTGGAAAAGCTCGCAGACTAGTCAGCGACCCCTATCTCTGCTTCATTCGTGCCGCCGTGGCGTCTGGGTTCGCCCAGATGCTGCGGCGGCGCTATACTTATGCAGTTTGAAATGCTTGTACCAAAAGGAGCTGTCGTGTCCCTTTCCATCGGTATCGTGGGCCTGCCCAACGTGGGCAAGTCGACGCTGTTCACCGCGCTTACCAAAAAGACCGGCCTTGCCGCCAACTACCCGTTTGCCACGATCGACCCCAACGTGGGTATCGTCGACGTGCCCGATAACCGCTTGCAAAAGCTCGCCGACATCGTCAACCCGGGCCGCATTGTGCCGGCGACGGTCGAGTTCGTCGACATCGCAGGCCTGGTGAAGGGTGCCAACGAGGGCGAGGGCCTGGGCAACCAGTTCCTGGCCAACATTCGCGAGACCGACGCCATCTGCGAGGTCGTGCGCTACTTTAAGGACCCCAACGTTATGCGCGAGGTGGGCCGCACGGGCGAGTTCGTCGACCCCGCCGGTGACGCCGACACCATCATGACCGAGCTTATCCTGGCCGACATGGGCACGCTTGAGAAGCAGCTGCCCAAGCTTGAGAAAGAGGCCAAGCGCGACAAGGAGCTCATGCCCAAGTTTGAGGTCGCCAAGCGCCTACTCGCCTGGCTCAACGAGGGCAAGCGCGCCGCGTCCATGGAGATGACCGACGAGGAGCGTGCCGCTGCCAAGGGCCTGTTCCTGCTCACCATGAAGCCCATCCTGTATGTGGCCAACGTGGACGAGGACATGCTCAACGAGGACCTGGCGCCCATCGATGGCGTCAAGCCGCTGCCGATCTGCGCCAAGATCGAGGCCGAGCTTTCCGAGCTCGATCCCGAGGACGCCGCCGACTACCTGGAGAGCCTGGGCCTGGAGCAGCCCGGCCTGGACGTGCTCGCGCAGGCAGCCTACAAGCTGCTCGGCCTGCAGTCGTTCTTTACAGCCGGCGAGATGGAGGTCAAGGCCTGGACGGTGCGTCAGGGTGCGACCGCCCCGCAGGCCGCCGGTGTCATCCATACCGACTTTGAGCGCGGCTTTATTAAGGCCGAGGTCATTGGCTACGACGACTACATCGAGCTCGGCGGCGAGCAGGGCGCCAAGGCTGCCGGCAAGCTGCGCATCGAGGGCAAGGACTATGTCATGGCCGATGGCGACGTCGTGCACTTCCGCTTTAATGTGTAAGGACGACGTGCATGTTTAAATATGGTAAAAAAGCCGGCTACATGGGCATCGCGCTGCTGGTGCTTGCGGTTCTTCCGCTGGTGGTCGCAGCGTTTGTGATCCCCAACATTGGCCCCGAGGTGGCAACGAAGTTTAACGCCGCTGGCGAGGTGACGCGCTGGGGTAAGAGCTACGAGCTGCTGGCGCTGCCGGTGCTCAACCTGCTGCTGAGCGTGGCGACATACTTTACGGCGGGACGTCAAGCTAAAAACAATGATGACTCCGCCGCCATGGCGCGCATCGTGTGCGAGCGCTACCTGCGTAACGGTTGCATCACGGGTGTGTTCCTCAACGTGATCAACGTCTACTTTATGTATTCGGCGATTACTGGAACGGGCTTTGGCTTTGGTTTCTAGCTTGTCCTTTTAGGCAACGAGCCTGCACGCATATTCAATGGCTGCTGCGAGGCCGCCGCTCGATCGTGGTTTAAAGACCATGTCGGCGGCGGCCTCGTTTTCGTATCCGGCGCCGCGAAGGGCAAGTGCGATACCGGCTTCCAGGAGAAGGGGCAGACCGTGTTGGCTGGTTGCGATTACGGCAGCCTGATTGAGCGAGCAGCTGTGCGCTTGGCATTGGATGGCAAGTTCACCTTGCGCCGGGCAAGGGACCAGAACGGCGGCGACGCGACTTGATAGCAATGCAAATGCTGTGCGCTCATCGGGCGAAAGGAATTCTGCTTCAACGACGACGAGCTTGGGCGGCGCGCTGTTTGTGCGAAGCGTGGCTCGGTACATGCGGACCGAAGAACCCGACATAGAAAACTCCTGTGTATTCGGCAAAACGTAAACTATAGTTTACGTTTATGCTCGGCCCCATTTCAAACTCGTCTGCATGGACGAACGCGCGAAACAGATTCTTGGCAGGCGAGTCGAAGAGACACGCAGGGACCTTGGTATCTCCAAGGTTGATTTTTGTGTTGCGACAGGAATCAGCCGACCCTACCTCGACCGAATCGAAGACGGGACGGCAAATTTCACGCTCAAGGTTCTATTTAAGATTGCGCCCGCACTCGGCATGACGGTGTCAGAGCTTCTCGAGGGTATCGAATAGGGGATACCCGTCGACAACTGAATTACGCCATCGGGATGCGGTCGTGGTTGACTTGGCTGTAGAACAGGCGCTGAATCTCGGCCGCATCACGTGACTGGCCGAGCGCCCACATGGTTTTGGCCACGAGCGTCTCGGTGGTCATGTCGTCGCCGCGCAAAATACCCGGATGATCGGCGTAAGCTCGGCCGACCTCATAAACGCCCAGATCGAGGCCCTCTTCGGGGACCTGCGTGGTCATAACGACGGTGCGACCCGAACCGACCCAGCGAAAAATCGCCTCCTGGAATGACTCGCCGGACTCACCAAACTCGGGAATACCGCCAATGCCAAAGGTCTCAAGAATTACAGCATCGTAGCTATCGGCAAGGGCGTCCAGGATGCCAGGGTTTACGCCAGGCGTAAGCTTGAGTACAAATACGCGCGGGTCGATGCTGTCGTAGAAACGCACCGGGTTTTCGCCCTGATGCGTGCCGTGAAGCCCGTTGCGCACAATGCGGTCGTTGCGGATATAGGCGATGGGCGGATAGTTGACGCTAATGAACGCGTTAAAGCTCATGGTGCGCTGTTTGCGGGCGCGCGTGCCGGCAATGGCTACGCCGCCAAACACGATCGAGACGTCGTGCGAGTGCTCGTCGAGCGCATAGAGCAGGCTCTGGTACAGGTTGAGTTTGGCATCAGTAAAAGGGTTGCCCATGGGCTTTTGCGAGCCGGTGAGTACGATGGGCTTGGGGCTGTCCTGAATCAGATAGGAAAGCGCCGCCGCGGTGTAGCTCATGGTGTCGGTGCCGTGCAGAATCACGAAGCCGTCGTGGTCGGCATAGCCTTCGACGATGACGTCGCGGATACGCATCCAGTCACTGGGACGCATATTGGTGCTGTCGATGTTCATGGGCTGCACCACGTCGAGCTCGCAGAGGCCCGAGATCTCGGGGACGCTCTGGGCGAGCTCCTCACCGGTCAGGGCGGGGGAGAGGCCGTTGCCGTCCTCGGTCGATGCGATGGTGCCGCCCGTGGCGATGAGAAGGATGCGCTTCATGCTGGTATTCCTATCGTATTTGCCGCCGCAGAGGCGGAATCGTTCGGCAGTATTGTGGCACAGGGCGTCCAATGTTCAAACGTATTACATCATCTGCAACGTTTGGTAACACTTCAATTGCCGTCAAATAGGGGCCTAGGTCGTGCGTTTGCCGTGCGCTGATGGCTGCGAGGGACGAGAAACCACATATAAACGTGTACACTATGGAAGTTATTTTCGTTCATTCACGCGGGTGGGCACCGGCTCCCCGCCAACAAGAGGGGGAACCATGGATCAAAAGGCTTCCGCAAAGGTCCTCGTACTCGACTTTGGTGCGCAGTACGGTCAGCTCATTGCCCGTCGCGTCCGCGACCTCAACGTGTATTCCGAGATCGTCCCCTGCGACATCTCGGCCGATGAGATTCGCGAGATGAACGCCTCTGCGCTCATCCTTTCCGGCGGCCCGGCCTCCGTGTACGCCGAGGACGCTCCGTCCATCGATCCTGCCATCTTTGACCTGGGCCTTCCCGTCCTGGGCTTTTGCTACGGCCATCAGATCACGGCCGTGACGCTCGGCGGCAAGGTCGGCCACTCCGAGGTGGGCGAGTACGGCCGCGCCACCATCACGCGCACGGCCGGCGCCAAGCTCTTTAACTCCACGCCCATGGAGCAGACCGTGTGGATGAGCCACCGCGACGCCGTGTCCGAGGTGCCCGAGGGCTTTACCGTTACCGCCAGCACCGACGTGTGCCCGGTTGCCGCCATGGAGTGCGTCGAGCGCAAGATTTTCACCACGCAGTTCCACCCCGAGGTCAAGCACTCCGAGTACGGTCAGCAGCTGCTGAGCAACTTCCTGTTTGAGATCTGCGGCTTGGAGCCTAACTGGAGCATGGACAACCTGGTCGAGACCATGACGGCCGAGTTCCGCGAGAAGGTCGGCGACGACCGCGTGATTCTGGCTCTGTCCGGTGGCGTCGACTCCTCCGTCGTGGCTGCGCTGGGCGCACGCGCCGTGGGCAAGCAGATGACCTGTGTGTTCATCAACCACGGTCTGTTGCGCAAGGGCGAGCCCGAGCAGGTGGAGGAGGTCTTCACCAAGCAGTTCGATGTCGACTTTATCCACGTCCACGCCGAGGACCGTTATGCCGAGCTTCTGGCCGGTGTGACCGAGCCCGAGGAGAAGCGCCGCATCATCGGTACGCAGTTCTGGAAAGAGTTCTTCGCCGTGGCGCAGCAGCTCGAGACCGATGGCAAGCCGGTCAAGTACCTGGCTCAGGGCACCATCTACCCCGACATCATCGAGTCTGGCGCTCGCAAGACGGGCGGCAAGACGGCCACCATCAAGAGCCATCACAACCTGATCCCGTTCCCCGAGGGCGTGCACTTCGACCTTATTGAGCCGCTCGACCACTTCTTTAAGGACGAGGTCCGCGCGCTTGGTCTGGCGCTCGGCCTGCCGGGTCATATCGTGTTCCGCCAGCCTTTCCCGGGCCCGGGTCTGGCCATCCGTATCATCGGCGCGGTCGACAAGGAGAAGCTCGAGATCCTCAAGAACGCCGATGCCATCGTGCGCGAGGAGCTCGACGCCTACAACCAGCGTCTGTTTGAGCAGACCGGCGAGCGCAACTCCGAGCACAGCTGCTGGCAGTATTTCGCGGTCCTGCCCGACATCAAGTCCGTGGGCGTTATGGGCGACGAGCGCACTTATCAGCGCCCGATCATCCTGCGTGCCGTCGAGTCCAGCGATGCCATGACCGCCGACTGGGCCAAGCTGCCCTACGACGTGCTGGCCCGCATTTCCGGTCGTATCGTTGCCGAGGTTCCCGGTGCCAACCGCGTGTGCTACGACATCACGTCCAAGCCGCCCGCGACCATCGAGTGGGAATAGAACAGACGTTCGATAAATAATATAGTATCAGATAGCGGGCACGGTTTCAATCGAATCCGTGCCCGCTGCTGTATGTGTGTCCTTGCACGCCCAATATGCGCCGTAAAAGCCGTCTTCTTCAACGTCGAAGCGAATGCGCTTCATTTCTGCCTCTCAAAATCTTATTTTCACGATTTGCATTTTCATTCCGTTGTCACCGACCCTTGCGAGAAACCGGAAAAAGCCGCTGACAGAAGGGTCTCTCAAATCGTTATAACCCAGCATATAGCCGCGACTTGTGACCTGCAGACGGCTGTCCCACGTGCCGATTTCCTTGGCGGCATCCGAAACCGCAAAATATGCCCCCACATCCTTGATTTTTGCAGTCTTAAGCCATGTTTTTGCGATCATCTTTACTGCTGTCCGATTGGCAGCATCAAAGACCAGCACACCGCCGGGGAAAGCGTCCGCCATCTCCCGCACCAGTTCCCGGACCTGCTGGGTCAGGAAGTAATAGAAC
>USGN01000054.1 GCA_900554255.1 uncultured Collinsella sp.
GTCGGCTTCCTCGCAGACAAGCGGCGGCAGGAAACGCAGCGTGTGGGCACCAGTAGCGTTAATCACGGCGCCGGCGGCCAGCGCGCGGTCGACAATATCATGCGCATCGCCCGCAGCGTCATCCAGATCGCAGCCGAGCATTAAGCCGCGACCGCGTACCTCGGTAACGTGCGGAAGCTTGGCCAGAGCCTGCTCCATATAAGCACCCACCTTGGCGGCATGCTCGGCATAATCGCCGCGCACAAGCGCGGAGAGCGTCGCGGCACACGCCGCGATGGCCAAGCAGCTACCGCCAAAGGTCGAGCCGTGGTCGCCCGGCTTAAACACGTCGGCAATCTCCTTCTTTGCCACGACGGCACCCATGGGCACGCCATCAGCAATGCCCTTGGCAAGGCTCATGATGTCGGGCTCCACGCCATAGGTCTGGAACGCAAACGGCTTACCCGTGCGGAAGATACCGCACTGGACCTCGTCGGCGATAAGCACGGCGCCCACTTCGTGTGCCAGGTCGCGCGCTGTCGCCATAAACTCCTCGGTCATGGGGTGCACGCCACTCTCACCCTGGATCGGCTCGAGCATCACGGCACAAATCTCGCTCCCCAGCTGCTTAAAGATTGCACGCAGCTCATCGACATCGTTGGGTGTGCAGGCCACAAAGCCGCCCGGCAGCGGGCGGAAGCTATCCTGCAGCCAATCCTGCATGGTGGCGGCAATGGTCTCGAGCGTACGGCCGTGGAAGCCGCCGCGCATGCACACGATGGTGTTGCCGCCGTTACCGGCACGCTTGGCGTACAAGCGCGCGAGCTTCATCGAGCCCTCATTGGCCTCGGCACCGGAGTTGGCAAAGAAGGTCTCCCACACCTGCTCGCCCGCAGCCGGGGCACCAAGAGCAGCTGCCGTGGTCTCATCGCCGGCGGCAATGGCATCGGCAAGCACGCGCGCACCATCTACGTCGTCGTTAGCAAGCTTGGACAGCAGCGCCGCGACCTGTCCGCGCTGCTCAATGTAGAAGTAATTGGAGACATGCATGAGCTTTTTGGTCTGTGCCTCGAGCGCCGAGAGCACAGCCAGGTTGCCATGACCTAGGCTGCACACGCCGATGCCGGCAAGAAAGTCGAGGTACTCACGGCCATCGTCGCCGGTGAGCTTCATGCCGTGGCCCTCGACAAACTCGACCGGAGAGCGGCCAAAGGTATGCATAACGTAATGGGATTCGAGCGATTGTTGAGTTGCAAGTGACATGGGATGCCTTTCGTTGGGCGCCAGCCGGCGCGGGGCTATGGGTGCAGGAATGGGGCGGCTGCGGGTCAGCTAGACCGTCTGAAGCTTCTCGACCTCGTCAAGGTTCTCGGTCAGACGCGCAGCAAGCGTCGAAAGCGGATGCGGATGCGTATCGAACTCGTAAGCCGTCTCGGTGGAATGGATCACGGTGCCGACGCCAGCATCGGTCAACAGCTCCAGCAGCAGCGAGTGCGGCGTCGTGCCATTGATGATGTGGGCTCGGAACACGCCAGCGGTAAGCGCATCGACAGCCGCACGCAGCTTGGGAATCATGCCCTTGTCGACCTCGCCGCCGTAGAGCATCTCATTGACCTCGTCGAGCGTCAGGTTGGAGATAAGCGAATCCTTGTCGCTAAAGTCCTTGTACAGACCGTCGACATCGGTCAAAAAAATCGCCTTGTGCGCATGAAGCGCCGCCGCAACGGCGCCGGCGGCGGTATCGGCGTTGATGTTGAAGAAGCCACCGTCCTCCCCCGCTGCGACCGTGGCGATAACGGGAATGTACTCGCTGTCGAGCAGGCGCTCGATATAGTCGGTGTTGACGTGCGTCACTTTGCCCACGCGACCGAGCTCGGGGTCGAGCGACTCGGCGATGAGCGTGCCGGCATCGCTGCCCGACACGCCCACGGCCAGGTTGCCGTGGTGGTTGATGGCAGCAACCAGCTCCTGGTTAACCTTGCCGCCCAGCACCTCGCGTACGATATCCATAGTCGCCGGCGTGGTCACGCGCTGGCCGTTCTTAAACTCGACGGGAATATCGTAATGGCTCAGCGCCTCGTTGATAGCCTTGCCGCCGCCGTGCACGATGACGGGGCGCATACCGATGATCTTGAGCAAAACGATGTCGCTCATCACGTCGCGGCGCAGCTGCTCATCAACCATGGCGGCTCCGCCATATTTGATAACAACCGTCTTGCCGGTCAGGTTCTTAATCCACGGCAGCGCTTCGAACAGCAGCTGCGCGGTTGCTTCGTTGGATTCGCTCGAACGACAATCGCGTGCGAATTTCATAATCTGCCTCGTCTTTCGTATCGTTATCGCGCCGTGCTCCGCTGTCCGCAATCGCGGCGAGATGCGCAGCGTGCCTGGAATCTAGGAACGGTAGTCGCCGTTGATGGAGATGTACTCGTGCGTGAGGTCGCAGGTCCACACGGTCGTTGCCGCGTCGCCTGCGCCCAGGTCGGCCGAGATCACGATCTCGGGCGCCTCGAAACGTCGTAGAGCCTCGTCCTCATCAAAGGGAACAGTCAGACCGTCGCGACAGACAGGCATGCCCATCATGTCGATGGAAACGTCTTCCTGATTAAACTTCACGCCGCACTTGCCAAGCGCCATAGCAACACGGCCCCAGTTGCAGTCGTGGCCGGCGATGCAGGTCTTAACGAGCGGCGAGTTGGCAACGGCACGGGCGGCGATATCGGCCTCCTCGTCGTTAGCGGCGCCGATAACATTAACCGTCACGAGCTTGGATGCGCCCTCGCCATCTGCGGCGATATTGCGCGCCAGGCTCTCGCACACCTCGTGCACGGCAAATGCCAACTCGTCAAAGGCATCAGTGCCCTCGACGATGGCCTCGGCATCCGCGGCAACAGCGCCAGAAGCAAGCATAATGCAGGTATCGTTGGTCGAGGTATCGGAGTCGACCGTTACCTTGTTAAAGGTCTGCTTGACGGTCGAGAGCAGCAGGGCATGAAGTGCCACAGGCTCGACGGGGGCATCGGTGGTGATAACTGCGATCATGGTGGCCATGTTGGGCATGATCATGCCCGAGCCCTTGCACATTCCGCCTACCGTATAGACATTGCCCGCATGACCCGCAGCCTCACTGACGTAGGACACGGCGTACTCCTTGGAGTGCGTGTCGGTCGTCATAATGGCACGGGCTGCATCGGCACCGCCATGGGCAGAGAGTGCCTCGTATGCGGACGGAACGGCGGTCTCAAACGTGTCGATCGGCAGAATCTGGCCAATCACACCCGTGGAGGCAACCAGAATCTGCTGGGGCTCGCAGCCGATGACCTGCGAGGCGATGTTGCAGGTCTCGCGCGCGCAGGCAAGACCGGTCTCACCCGTGGCGGCGTTGGCATTGCCAGAGTTGACCGAAACGCCGGCGATGATACCGTAGCCCTTGTCGGCACCGCCCAGGTTGGCGCGGCTCACCTGCACGGGCGCCGCGCAAAAGCGATTGGTGGTAAACACTCCAGCGCCGGGACAGGGTTTATCGGGCACGACGAGCGCATAATCCAGACGCTCGGGGTTCTTGCGGAACCCAGCGTGGATGCCTGCAGCCTTAAAACCAGCCGCAGCCGTAACGCCACCCTCGACGGCGCGAATCTTGATATCAAACAGCTCGATATTCATCGTCTTTATGACTCCTTATGTCAAACAAAAAACGGACATCGGTTGGTGCGCCATGCCAGTCGTAATCATGAGACCAGCTTAAGAGTGGCGCTCCACTCGATGTCCGACTACCAAATCGTTAACAATCGAATGTGCTACACCGGGCACGCCACTGTGGGCAAGCCTCGTCGCTCGTCAAAACCAAAGACGATGTTGGCGCACTGGACCGCCTGGCCTGCTGCACCCTTGCACAGATTGTCGATGGCGCCCGTCGCCACCAGAACGCCCGCGCGCTTGTTGAGCGCGAGGCCAATCTGGGCGGCGTTGGTGCCGACGACCGAAGCCGTCTTGGGCTGCTGACCGGCATCGAGCACGCGCACGAAGGTGCGACCAGCGTAGAACTGCTTGTAATAGTCGACAACGTCCTCAAGGGTCAAGGCATCGATAGCCCGCGGCGTAAGCGGCATCGTCACCGTGGAGAGCAGGCCGCGCTTGAGCGGTGCCAGATGCGGGGTAAAGACGACGCGATCGGTTAAGCCAAGGATTTGCTCAATCTCGGGCGTGTGGCGATGTTTACCCACGCCATAGGCTTCTAGGTTCTCGTCCGCACTGCAAAAGTGGGTGCGGGCGTTGCAGGACTTGCCGGCACCCGTCACACCGCTGATGGCATCGACGATCACAGGGCCACTCTGGGCAACCCAGCCGGCACGCTCGGCAGGAGCGGCAGCAAGGCTCGTTGCGGTGGGATAGCAGCCGGCGCAGGCGACCAGCACGGACTTGCCGTCAGCATAATCGGATGCGGCGGTCTCCAAGTCCTGGCAGAACAGCTCGGGCAGGCCAAAAGCGCGGGTCTTGAGCAGCTCGGGGCTCGTGTGCTCGGCGGCATACCATGCCTCAAAGACGGACGCGTCGTTCAGACGGTAGTCGGCCGAAAGATCAAAGCAGGAGACGCCAGATGCAAGCAGTGCGGGCACCTGTGCCATGGCAGCCGTGTGCGGCACGGCCAAAAAGACCGCATCGCAGTTCTTGAGCTCGGGGGCGTCATGCGTCGTGAAGACAAGATCGCTTACGCCGGTGAAGCTCGGGTACACCGCAGACAACGGCTGGCCGGCATCGGCGTTGGACGTAATGGCAACAAGTTCAAACTCGGGATGGCCAAGCACGAGGCGAATGAGCTCGGCTCCGGCATATCCAGCCGCGCCGACGATTCCAACCTTCAAAGACATATCAGACTCCTTGTCTGCGATTTATGCACCGATGCGCATTTCTCAGCAGTCGTTATGAGGTGGGTTGAAACTTTAGCACCAAAAGATGCATGAATACGTAAATGGCTTGCATATTCATGCATTGAAACATTCCCGACACATTCGCTTGAAGGAATTGACAAATGAATACGGGCCCCATATTGCTCAGCGCACCTTACGGTGACGTTTCAATGTGGGGCCCGCTACATGCGAGAATTTGAATTGTCGAAGCTTGCTGAGAGACTCGTTTAGAGCTCGACCGGCACCCATTCGTCGTGATTGCAGATAAAAGCCTCAGGATCCTCGACGCTAAAGAAGACGAGCGTGGGGTCGTTAGGCCCCTCATAGTGCTCGCCCAGGCGCTCTAGATGCTTCCACCCGGCTTCGCGCATTTCGTCTAAAGCCCGGTCATCCAAGCCGGCACGCCCGCGCAAGATGAGCCAGCCATGGCCCGGCCACCAACTCGTGGCCTCAAAGCGTTGATTTTGCAGCAGCTCTTGCCACACGTCTTTGGTGCGCGCCGTTACAAACCACAGCTTGCCGTCCTGAATCTGTGCAAACGAGAACGGACGCACATGTGGCTGCCCGTCCACGCTCGTCGCCAGATACCACGCCGGCACCGACGTCAGATACTCCAAAACCGTATTCAATCCGTCCACGTTTCCTCCTGTACTAGCTAGTTTGGGAGCCTGGATCGTGCGAGCTAGAGCTCCAGGCGCTCCTCGCTGCCGTCGATATCGCAGAACCGCGCGGCAATGTTGCGGACCGAAAAGAACGCAAGGCGGCCGTCGTTGGCACTCTCGTGTTCCTCGCCAATGCCCACCATGTGCTTAAAGCCTGCTTGACGCACCTTGTCGCTCGCAACTGCGTCGTCCTCAAGTGCGGCTTCGCCGGTCAATACGATCCAACATTCCCCCGGCTTCCAGCCCGAGAGCTCAAACTTGGGATTCGCACTCAGCTCCGCCCACACGTCCTTGTCGCGCGACGTGCAAAACCACAACTTACCGTCATCGACCATGGCAAACGAAAACGGCCTCACGCGAGGCTGATGCCCGTCGGCCACATCGGTCGTGGCCAGATACCACGCCGGAATGCGCCTGAGATACGAACAGGCGCGCTCAAGCTGAGCCGTGCGGTCGTTGTCGGTCATAGGGACCCCTTTCTTGCGCTCGAATCGCGCCTAAACAAGTTGAAGATTGATGACGATGACGCAGATGAGCAGCAACGCCGTCACCACCGCCGCCAACGCATCGCCGCGGCCAAATGCAAGCGCATGCAGACGCGTGCGTCCCTGCTCGCCATGATAGCAACGGGCATCCATGGCAGCAGACAGCGTCTCGGCATGGCGGAACACGCCCGTGAACAGCGGAATCGCCACACTGCCGAGCATACGCACGCCGCCGAGCGGGCCTCCCGTCACGCGCGCACCGCGGCTTGTCTGCGCATCGGCCGTCTGCTTCATCTCGGTGGCAAACTGCGGCATAAAGCGCAGCGCGATGCCCATGATCATGCCGAGCTCGTGCGCAGGAAGTCCCACACGCGCAAACGGCGCGAGCAGACGCTCAAAGCCCGCGGTGAGGTCGAGCGTCGGCGTGGTGAGTGTAATGGCGCTCATGCCGGCCATCATCAACGTCAGACGGCACGCCATAAACGCCGCAGAACGCAGCGAGCCCTCGCTCACCTGCAAAAAGCCAAGCTGCCACAGGATGCGCCCACTCTGATCGGTAAACAAGTTGAGCACCGCGACCACGACGACGATTGCCAGCAGCGGCGCCATCGACGACAGAACGCGACGAACCGGCACCCGAGACACGGCATAGGTCAGCACAACGAAAATTGCGACCGGGACCAGTCCGCGGAAGCCACTGACCGTGAGCGTCGTGATCAGAAACACAAAGCCCAAGAGCAACTTGGTTCGCGGGTCCAGGCGGTGGATTGCACTATCGCCGGGATAGTAGCTGCCAAACGAAAACGCCTCCATTAGCAGCCCTCCTCTCGCGCGACCGTCTTGGAATTAGCAATGTCCGCGACGTTAGAAGGACCGCCCGAGCGACCGATTAGCAGGTCCACCAACTCGTCTGCCAGCGACTCAACCGTATAGAGGCCGTCAAAGCGCAGCGGCACGCCTGCCTTCGCAAGCGCCAGCGCCATGCGCTGGGCAGCGGGAACACCCAAGCCGATTGATTTAAGCTCATCCGCATGCGCAAAAACCTGAGCGGGCGTGCCCTCGGCAAACACCGCGCCCTCGTTCATCACGACGATGCGGTCGCAGCAATTGGCCAGGTCATCCATGCTGTGCGAAACCATGACAACGGTCAGGCCCTCGCGATAGAGTCGATCGATGAGCCCTAAGAAATCCCTGCGCGCAGCCGGGTCGAGCCCCGCCATGGGTTCATCGAGCACCAGGACTTCGGGCTCCATGGCGAGCACGCCGGCGAATGCCACACGCCGTTGCTGACCGCCCGAAAGCTCAAAGGGACTCTTGTCGCCGACCGTGGAAAGGTCGAGGCCCACGCGCGAGAGCGACGACTCGACACGACGGTCGACTTCATCTTGCGGCAAGCCAAGGTTGTGCGGACCAAACGCCACGTCCTGCGCCACGGTTTCGGCAAACAGCTGACGCTCGGGATATTGAAACACCACGCCGACCTTGGCCTTAACCGCGGCGGCGTCTTTCTTGTTTGATAGATCGAGCTCCAGCGCGCGAACGGATCCCTCCTGGGGGCGAATCAAACCGTTGAGATGCTGGACCAGCGTCGACTTACCCGAACCGGTATGACCTGCCAAGCCC
>USGN01000055.1 GCA_900554255.1 uncultured Collinsella sp.
GCATGACCAGTTGTTACGCGGTTTGGTAAAACCGCGTAACCTAAAGGTTGTCGGTGTCCAAGACGATGGTGAATGGGCCGTCGTTGACCAAGTCGACTTTCATATCGGCGCCAAAGATGCCGTGCGCCACGTGTTCGACATCTTGGCGAACGAGCGTCAGGAAGTACTCGTAGAGCTCGTTAGCGACATCGGGAGCGCCGGCATCCGTAAACGACGGACGGCGGCCGTGGCGGCAGTCGGCAAACAGCGTGAACTGCGACACCACGAGCACCTCGCCGTCGACATCGGCAAGTGCCAGGTTGGTCTTGCCGTTCTCGTCCTCGTTGATACGCAGCCCGCGGAGCTTGCCCCACAGCTTGTCGGCCTCGGCACGCGTATCGCCATGGCCCACACCCAGCAGCACCAGGTAGCCGCGTCCAATGCGACCCACGCACTCGCCGTCGACCGTCACGCCGGCATTGAGCACGCGCTGCACCACCGCACGCACGGCCTACTCCTCGCCCGTCAGCTTGGCGGACAGATGCTCGAGCGCGTGGAAACGATGGCTGATGGCGTTCTTCTCGTCCGCCGTGAGCTCGGCCATGGTCTTGCCCGGCGTGTCGACCGGCAGGAACAGCGGGTCGTAGCCAAAGCCGTGATCGCCGCGGCCCTCGTGTGCGATAACGCCCTCGCAGGCGCCCTCGCCATAGGTGACCAAACCGTCCGTGTCGATGAGCGCGACGACGCTCATAAAGCGCGCAGTGCGGTCCTCGTCGGCCACGCCCTCCAGATTCACGAGCAGTTTGGCATTGTTGGCGGCATCGTCGCCGTGAACGCCCGCGTAGCGCGCGCTATACACACCGGGCTCACCGTCCAGCGCGTCGACGACCAAGCCCGAATCGTCGGCAATGGCCATGAGCCCCGTCTCTTCGACGGCAGCCTGCGCCTTGATGATGGCGTTCTCCAAAAACGTCGTACCGTTTTCCTCGGGGTCCTCAAAATCGCCCAGCTGACCGAGCGCCACAAAGCGAACCTCGGGCATGACCTTGCCCAAAATGGCCTCGATCTCGGTGAGCTTATGGGCGTTGCCCGTTGCCACGACAATGGTCGCCGCCGGGTCGAGGGTGTCGATGTCAATCTTCTCAAGTGCCATGACTGGCCTCCTTGTCTCTATAGCAAGCCGCGTGAGGGGCGTTTGGGCACTTGACCTCTCCCCTCTCAGGCGATCGGACCTTTCAACGCAGCATTTCAGCAGATAAAACCTACCAAAATAAACCTGTCCCTTTTGGCAGGTTAGGCGATGGCTTGGCGCTGAAGCTCGATGAGCTCGACGATACCCTTGTCGCCCAGGTCGAGCAGGGCGTTGAGGCGTTTGCGGTCAAAGGGCGCCTGCTCGCCGGTGCCCTGGAGCTCGATCATCTCGCCGGTGTCGGTGGCGACGAGGTTCATGTCGACCTCGGCGTGGCTGTCCTCGGAATAATCGAGGTCAAGCAGCGTATTGCCGTCGACAACGCCCATGGAGATGGCAGCCACCTGGCCGATAAGCGGGATGCGCTCGATCTTGCCCGCCTCGACCCACATGGCGAGGGCGTCGTGCAGCGCCACCCAGGCGCCGGTGATGCTCGCTGTACGCGTGCCGCCATCGGCCTGAATCACATCGCAGTCGACGGTGACGGTGTACTCGCCGAGCGCCTTCATGTTGACGACGGTACGCAGGCTGCGGCCAATGAGGCGCTCGATCTCCATGGAGCGACCCTTGCGGTTGGCGTGCTCGCGCTTGCAGCGCTTGCCGGTCGACGCCGGCAGCATGGCGTATTCCGCGGTCACCCAGCCGGCCTTAGCTCCCTTTCGCCAGCCCGGCACGCCCTCCTCGATGGTGGCAGCGCACAGCACGCGCGTATCGCCAAACTCGGCCAGGCACGAGCCGTGGGCGTGCTTCATGACACCACGGGTGAGCTTAACGGGGCGCAACTCGTTGGCGGCGCGACCGTTGGCGCGGTTGACCTGCATGTACTCCATAGAAATTTCCTTTCGGCAAAAGATGTGGCGAAGGCTTTGGCGGCTGCCTTACATCTATTTCAGCTCATCGATATCGATATGTTCGATGCTCTTGAGCGGCTGTCCAAAGATAAAGCTGCCCGCCACCGCAAACTCGGCAATGTTATCGGCCGTCGTGGCAAAACGATGCTGCGGCTCGGCGGCGTCGCCCGCCAGCTGCTCGCGGCGCGTGAGGATATCGGTCAGCTCGCGCGTGGTCTCCTCGGCGGAACTCACGACGCGCACCCCAGGCCCCAGCGCATGCCGGATAGGTCCCACCAACAGCGGAAAATGCGTACAGCCGAGCACCACGGTATCGATACCGTGGTCGCGCAGCGGCTCAACCGTGGCACCCACCAGCGCACGCACGGCAGGCGTATCGAAGATGTCCTCGTTCTCAAGCCACTGTTCCTGCAGATGTGCACCCGAGGCGAGCTCGTGTTCGACAACCTCGACAAAGCTCGAGGCAGGACAGCCGTATACATCGACGCCGGCATCCAGATCCTGAATGGCGCGCGTGTAGGCGCCCGAGCGAATGGTGAGGTTGGTGGCGAGCACGCCCACGCGACGCGTACGCGTGCTGTTGATTGCTGCACGGGCACCCGGCGCGATCACGCCGATCACGGGAACGTCGAGCACCTGCTGGGCCAGACGCAAGGCCGCAGCGGTCGCCGTGTTGCAGGCGATGACCATAATCTTGACGTCGTGCTTCGAAAGCCAACGACCCGCCTGCAACGCAAACGAGCGCACCTCATCCTCGGTGCGCGTGCCGTAGGGGCAGCGCTTGGTGTCGCCAAAGTAGTAGACGGACTCGTGCGGCAGCGCCGTCGCGATGGCGCGCGCAACCGTCAGACCGCCCAAACCAGAATCGAACACGCCAATCGGGCGCGTGTCGCCTGCCGGATTCTCGATATCGGACATTACCTCACCAGATTCTCTCTCGAAAAGATATGGCTCAGAACGATAGGACCGCACTACGAACGAGCCGCGACCAGCAGCTCGGCCGTTGCCGCCCAGCCGTCGACAATCTTGCCTCGCGTGACGTAGGCATTATCGCAGGTATCCAGGAACTCAGGTGCGCCGGCGCTGGTCAAACCGTTCTCGACCAGGCAGAACGTGCCCACGTGATCGGCCATGTAGAAGTCGGACTCGGAGTCGCCGAGCGCGAGCGTCTCCTCGCGCTCGATCCCCAGGTGCTCGCAGAAGCGCGCAATGGCGACGCCTTTGTTGAGGCCCGCGGGGTTGATGTTGAATGCGCGACCGTCCTCGACGCGATCGAGCTCGAGCGTCGTCGGCTTGGACAGGTGAGTCAGATGACCGTTGCAAGCCCAGATCAGACCGCAGCCGGCCTCGTCCAGTATGGCCTGGACCTCATCGTCGGGCACATCGCCGCGCATGCCGACGGTGACCTCACGGTATTTGTAGCCGGTCGACATGTCGTTGTGGTACTCGATCTTGTGCGGCCAGCGGGCAAGGATCTTCTCGCACACGCCGGTCTGCTCGATCACCTGGTGCGGAGTAAGGCCGCAGACGGGGTCGTAAGGCATGTCGCCGGTCAGATACTCCCAATCGTTGGCCTTGAGATCGTACATAACCAGGCCGCCCATCTCACCAATGTAGGAGTTGAGGCCGAGCACGCGCGCGTCCTCGTGGATCATTGTGCGGTTGCGGCCCGAAGTGGGAACCACCTGAATACCAGCGCGAGCGAGCGCCACGACGGCCTCGACGAGTTTGGTCGAGGGGTTGCCGTCGTTGTCGCGCAGCACGCACGAGCCGGGTGCGAGCATCGTGGCATCCAGGTCGGTAAAGACGTACTTGACCTTGGCCAAACGCTCGCGCATCTCGCCCGAAAGCTCGGCAACGGTCGGCAGGGTGTTGTGGGACATGGTTACTCCGTTTACGTAGAAGGGTTTGGACTTGGACGGCATGTTTTGATTGAGGGAACACGCTTATGGCGACAGCGCACTCAGGGCGCCGCCGCCATCATGGTTCATTATTTAAACTGGGTAACATCGATTAGGCGATTGGCCAGCGAAAGGTCGCTCTCGATGGGCACGAACTCGTCGCCCACGTGCATGAGCTCCTCGTCACCCTTTGCCAGCAGCAAGACAATGGTGGGAGCATCGGGGTTGACGTACTCCTCGCGCGCCGCCTTGAACGCCGCATGCACAGCGGCTTCGCGGTCGAGGATGATCTTGTTCGGCGTATCGTCGGGAACATGTTCGGCAAGCTCGCGACAGACCTTCATCGGGTCCTCGTGAGCCGGGTCCTCGTTGGCAAAGATCATCAGGTCGGAATATGGTGCGGCCTCGCGCGGAAGCTGCTCGCGGCGCTCCTGTGCCTTGCCACCGGCAGCGCCAAACACTGCGATAACCGGGCTGGCGGGAAACGCACGCTTGACCGACGAGAAAAGCGAGCGGAACGAAAGCTGGTTGTGCGCGTAGTCGACGACACAAATCACGCGGCCGTCCTTCGACTCCACGACCTCCATGCGGCCCGGCACGCGCAGTTTGGAGAGGCCCTTCTTGATAGCCTCGATACCGATACCGATCTCGCGCGCGGCGGCGATGGCGACCAGCGCGTTCTCCACGTTAAAGTCGCCCGCGATGCCCAGCAGGACCTTCTCCCCCGCCTCGGACTCGTCGGCACACAGGCCATGCAAGTTGAACTCGATGCTAAAGCCGACCATGCGTACGTCGCTCGCCCACAGGCTTGCCTCGGGATGCTCGACGCCAACGGTCACCAAGCGCTCGGCCGTCGACGCTGCCCCCAGCACACGGTCGACCTCTTCGGTGCCCAGATTCACCACGGCGGTCTTTGCCTGGTCAAAGATCCTGAGTTTGCTCTCAAAATAATCCTCAAACGTGGGGTGTTCGATCGGCGAGATGTGGTCGCGGCCGATGTTGAGGAAGCACGCCACGTCAAACGGCAGATTCTCGACGCGTTGGTACTTGAGCGCCTGGCTCGAGACCTCCATGACCATGGACTGGCGACCGGACGTGCGGCAGTTGGCGATATGGCGCCAGACCTCGGGAGCCTCGGGCGTGGTGTTGGTGCTCTCGTAGCACTCGATACCATCGTCGGTGTTCACCGAGCCGATCATGCCGCAGGACTCGCCCGCCGCCTTGATGATGGACTGGAGCATAAAAGCGGCCGTGGTCTTTCCCTTAGTGCCGGTGATGCCCACGATCTTGACGTCGTGGTCGGGACGGTCGTAAATCTCCGGCGGCAACAGGGCCATGGCCGTGCGAACACTATCAACAACCAGCATCGCAGCACCGCTCTCCTGCGCCAGCGGCTCCAGAGACTCGACCAGCGACTCCTCGCACACAAATGCGACGGCGCCCGCATCGAGCGCCATGCTCAAAAACGCGGGCTTAAAGGCAGCACCTTTGCAAAAGAATACGTCACCTGCCGAGACCGCGCGCGAATCAAACGAGCAGCCGGTCACGGCACGCTCGTCAACCTGCTCTGATGCGCGCAGCTCGCCGCACACATCGAGAAGCTTGGCAAGCGTATCGACCGTGGTCACGGTCGCGGAATCCGAATGATGCATCTTTCACCTTTCTCAGCCATTTGGCAGGGACGGTTTTATAGTAACTGAAACGCACCCACGCAAAAACGGCTCCCGGAGGAGCCGTTACGCGCAGGCGTTCGTAAGCCGAGGCTAGGCAGCCTGAACAGCGGGCTGGTCCTCGTCGATAAAGAAGCGCTTGTACCACACCAAGAACACGAGCGGCGTATAGATCTTGCGCTGGAAATCGCCCTTGCCCGCAAAGTGCAGATCGAGCAGGTGCATGAGCTCGTCGGTATCGAAGAACTCGCTTGCCCACGGCGCGGTGAAGTACTCCTTGACATAGTCGTACCACTTTTGCTCGCGCAGCCAGTAGACAATCGGCACCGGGAAGCCCACCTTGGGACGGGTGGCCCACTCATCGGGCAGCGACTTGTTGGCAGCGTGGCGGAGTACCTGTTTGTTGCCGTTCTCGTTGATGCGGTAGCGGTCGGGAATGTGCTCGGCGAACTCCATGACTTTGCGGTCCAGGAAGGGCACGCGCAGCTCCAGCGAGTGCGCCATGCACATCTTGTCGGCCTTGAGCAGAATGTCGCCCGGGAGCCACATGTTCATGTCCAGGTACTGCTTCTTGACCAGCTCGGGCTGACCCTTCACGCGCGCATAGATGGGAGCGGCAAGCTCGAAGGCGCCATCGCCGGTGTTGTACTCGGGCTTGAGCACGCCGTCGACCTCGCGCTCCGGCCATACCAGAGCCTGTCCCAGGAACGACTTCTCGGGGATCTCGGCACCCTTGACCAGGAAGTTATGTCCCTTGAAGTACGGCATATGCAGCGCCAGGTTACCAAGCGCGCGGCGGATGGGCAGCGGCACCATCCTTTTGTACTTGCGCACCGGGACCGTATCCTCGTAGTAGGCGTAGCCGCCAAAGAGCTCGTCGGCGCCTTCGCCCGAAAGCACGACGGTAACGTCCTTGCGGGCCATCTCGGCCAAGAACCACAGCGGCACGGAAGACAGGTTGGACTGCGGCTCGTCCATGTGATACTGGATGTCCTCGAGCGCACCGAAGAACTCGTCGGCGGTAATCATCTTGCGAACGTTCTCGACGCCGAGCTTATCGGAAAGCTCCTTGGCGTAGTTGGTCTCGTTGAAGTTCTTGTAGTCAAAGCCCACCGAGAAGGTCTTGTCGGGCATGAGGCAAGCGGCGATGTAGCTGGAGTCGACGCCACCGGAGAGGAACGACGCGACCTTGACGTCGGCGATGCGATGGGCCTCGACGCTCTCGTGCACGACCTCGTCCAGCTCGTCGACGTACTCCTCGAACGGCTTCTCGACGGCAGAGTAATCGCAATCCCAGTAGCGCTCGATGTTCATCTTGCCGGTCGGGATATCGACGGTAAAGTAGTGCGCCGGCGGCAGCTTGTAGACACCCTCGAAGAAGGTCTCCTCGGTTGCCGAATACTGCAGCGTCATGTACGGACGCAGGGCCTTTTTGTTGACCGCCTTGTGGAAGTGCGGGTAGTCCAGGAAGCTCTTGATCTCAGAACCAAAGAGCACGCCCGGAGCGCCGTCGCCCGCATCGGCCATGGGATAGTAGTAAAGCGGCTTGATGCCAAAGATGTCGCGGGCGCCAAAAAGCTTGTTCTTCTTTTTGTCCCAGATGACGAAGGCGTACATACCGCGCAAGCGATCGAGTACGGCCTCGCCCCACTCCTCGTAGCCGTGCAGGAGGCTCTCGGTGTCGGCGCCGCAGTGGAACTTGTAGCCCTTGGCCTCGAGCTCGGAACGGAGTTCTTGGAAGTTGTAGATCTCGCCGTTGAAGACAATGACGACGCTACCGTCCTCGTTGGCCATGGGTTGGGCGCCAGCCTCGGTCAGGTCGAGGATCGACAGGCGGCGGAAGCCCAGGGCAACGCGGCCGTCGATAAACTGACCGCCCATGTCGGGACCGCGATGGACGATGCGGTCCATCATCTTGGTGAGCACCTCGGATTGGTTATCCGTCCCACCGACAAAACCGACAAAACCGCACATATACTATCCCCTCTGCTGTTGCTGGGCATCAAATCGAATCAGTAGCTTTTGAGTATACCCGAGGGCGTAAAGAGGGGCGGAATGTTC
>USGN01000056.1 GCA_900554255.1 uncultured Collinsella sp.
GACAAAGTCGATGACCTCGGCCGTCAGCACCACGGGCGCGCCCTCGGGCGCATGGGCGCCACCGGCGCGATACTCAATCTGAGCACCGGGCTTCAGACGCTTGCCCGGCTTGACCAGACACTCCCAAACATGGCCCAGCGGGTCAACATCCTCGCGGCGCTTGAGCAGCAGGGTCTCGACCACGCCGCCCGATCCCGTTTTACGACCGATCAGACGGGCCGGCATCACGCGCGTCTGATTGATGACGAGCACGTCGCCCGGCTCGATATAGTCGATGATGTCGCGGAAGATGCGGTGCTCAACGGTACCGCCGTGCTCCAGCGGCGTTCCCGCCTGGGAGCCCTTGCGATCCACCACCAGCAGGCGGCAGGAGTCGCGCGGCTCGGCTGGAGCCTGGGCGATCAGTTCCTCAGGAAGGTTGTAGTCAAAATCATCGGTACGCATAGACACGTCGGATACTCCTTATATAGCTAAAGTCCGCTCTACATCCTAGCAGGCTGACGTCCCAAATGAACTACTTTTTGGCGGCTTTGCGCTCGTCGCGGATACGGGCGCGGTCCATGGCCGCCTCGACAGCCGAGAAGCGGCAACCACAGTAGTTCTGCCGATACATGCCCAGCTCGCGCGAACGGCGTGTCGCCTCGGGGTAATACGGACGAAAATCGCGAATCACCGGAGTGAGACCGCGGGCGGCAGCCAGACGCTCCAACACATCATTGCAGGTTTCGAACAACTGATACGGCGAGACGGCGAGCGTCGTACCCACAAACTCAAACCCACGCTCCTGGGCCACGCGGCACGCCTCGGCCAAGCGCAGGGCATAGCACGCACGACAGCGACGGGGCCGATCGGCGCCCAGCGGTGCCACGCCGGCCTCCCAGCGCTCACGGTCCTCCCCCGCCTCGATAAGCTCGATGTCGCCATCGGCACACCACCGGCGCAGCTCGTCCAAACGCCGCTGCCATTCATCGTGCGGCTGAATATTGGGGTTGGTCCAGCAGATTGTGGGCTCAAACCCTTCCTCGCGCAGCAGGCGGACCGGCTCAAGAGAGCACGGCGCACAGCAGGCGTGCAACAACAACGGCTTCATCGACATCTCCTCACCCGAAAAAGCGCACGCCGAAGGACGTGTCCTCGCAGGCGACAATGCGGCGGTCGCGCAAAATGGTCCGCACGTAATACCAGTCGCCCACACAGCCCGACAAGTGCAGACCAGCCGCCAAGTAGCACAGCAGCGGATAGCCCGAAAACGCAAACCCCAGGGCAAGCGTTGTCGTCACAACAGCCGTCGGTGCCAGGCAAACCGCCATGTACCGCCGGCGCGAATACACAACGCCCTCGGCGCAGGCATAGATCATCGCCGTCTCGCGATTCGCCCCAAAGGTCACCTGCGCGCCCGCAGGCGCCAGCAGCTTAAAAAACACACCGTGCACCAGCTCGTGCACGGCAAATGACGCCGCAGAAACCGCAGCCAAGCCGACTATCCAGCCCACGACAGCCATCCAGCCGCCCGCGTCAGCCGCATCCAAGTCTGCAGGCCCGCCCAGCAGCATAAACACCGGCACCAGGCACACGGCAAATGCGCCGAGCACGGCCATCCCCCACACAAAGCAGGCGTGCAGAAAATCCTCGTCCTCAAACGCATGTATGTTGGAAATCTCATTCATAGCATCTTAGGATAGCGCCCCTGCCACGTACCCGTCCGCATGTGCGATAATGTCGAACGATATGCACGAATTGACCACCGCGTCGCCAGGCCTTGCGCCCGGCCGCGCTCTCACCATATGCGAAGGAGTCCCATGGCATCCAAATACTCCATGAACGACCGTCCCAGCTGGCCTCGCCGCGCCATCGTCACCGCCGGCGAGCCCTACGGCAACAAGGGCCTTCACTTTGGCCACGTCGGTGGCGTCTTTGTCCCGGCCGACTTCTTCGCCCGCTTCCTGCGCGACCGTCTGGGCCGCGAGAACGTCATCTTCACCTCGGGCACCGACTGCTACGGATCGCCCATCATGGAGAGCTACCGCAAGCTCAAGGAGAACGAGGGCTACGACAAGTCCATCGCCGAGTATGTCGAGTCCAATCACTCCCGCCAGGCCGCGACCCTCAACAACTACAACATCAGCTGCGATATCTACGGCGGCTCGGGCCTTGAGCCGGCTGCGCAGATTCACAACGAGGTGACCGCCGAGATTATCGAGCGTCTGCACGAACAGGGCACCATCTCCAAGCGCTCCACGCTGCAGTTCTACGACGCCAAGGCCGGCACGTTCCTCAACGGCCGCCAGGTGATCGGCCGCTGCCCCATCCAGGGCTGCAAGTCCGAGAAGGCTTATGCCGACGAGTGCGACCTGGGTCACCAGTTTGAGCCCGAGGAGCTCATCGCACCCAAGAGCCAGCTCACCGGCGAGGTGCCCGAGCTGCGCCCGGTCGACAACCTCTACTTCGACCTGCCGGCCTACCTCGACTTTATGAAAACCTATACCGCCAAGCTCGCCCAGAACCCGCAGGTTCGCTCCGTGGTCTCCAAGACCATGGAAGAGTGGCTGCTGCCGGCCCAGCTCTACATCCAGAACAAGTTCCGCGAGGCCTTCGACGCCGTCGAGGACCAGCTGCCCGAGCACACCGTGCTGGAGCCCGAAGGCAACAAGAGCAGCTTTACCGTCACCTTCCCCAGCTGGAAGGAGCGCGACGATGCCCACGCGGTGCTCGCCAACGGCGGCGTGCGCTTCCGCAGCGGCAAGGCGCTCGTGCCCTTCCGCATCACCGGCAACATCGACTGGGGCGTTCCGGTGCCCGAGGTCGACGGCGTTTCCGACGTCACCTGCTGGTGCTGGCCCGAGAGCCTGTGGGCTCCCATCAGCTATACGCGCACCGTGCTCGCACGCGATGCCAAGGCCGCCGGCGTGACCGAGGGCGTCGCCGCCCAGGATGCCGCCCTCATGGGCGAGCCCGCCGCCGATTCCACGCAGGTCCCCGCGCCCACCTACCAGCACAGCTCGCTCGACTGGCGCGACTGGTGGTGCTCGGATGACGCACAGATCTACCAGTTCATTGGCCAGGACAACATCTACTTCTATTGCATCGCGCAGACCGCCATGTGGGAGGCCCTGGGTTGGAACCTCACGCAGAGCACCGTCAGCGCCTGCTACCACCTGCTCTACATGGGCAAAAAGGCAAGCTCGTCCTCGCAGACTCCTCCCCCGCCGGCAGACGACCTGCTCAACCACTACACCTGCGAGCAGATGCGCGCGCATTGGCTGTCGCTCGGCCTGTCCGAGAAGCCGGTGAGCTTTAGCCCCAAGGCATACGACACGCGCGTGACCGGCAAGGACAAGGACGGCAACGAGGTGCGCGCCTGCGACGACAAGCGCGTTATCGACGCCGCCCTTAAGGAGAGCGCGCTGCTGACCGGCGTGTTCAACCGCCTGGCCCGCAGCTGCTTCTACGGCGTCGCCGTCAAGGAGGGCGACGAGAGTCCCTATCGCAACGGTTGCATCCCCGCCGGTGCCGCTTCTGACACCGTGGTCGAAGCCGCCCAGCAGGCAGCCCTCGCCTTTGAGCAGGCCATGTACAAGTTCGAGACGCACCGAGCGCTCGCTGTGTGCGACGACTACCTGCGCGCCGCCAACAAGCGCTGGAGCGATGCCTCCAAGGCCGCCAACAAGCTCGAGGGCGAGCCGGCCAACGCCGCCATGACGCAGGCCCTCGTCGACGCCTTTACCGAGCTGCGCGTAGCGACCGTGCTCATGCACGGCATCGTGCCGGCCGGCTGCGAGCTCATCTGCGAGTACTTCGACGTTGACCCGGTCGCCTTCTTTAGCTGGGATAACATCTTTGCCTCCACGGATGAGTTTGTGGAGAGCCTGGGCGAGAAGCCCGGCGAGCACCGCGTGAAGCCGCTGCCCCCGCGCTTCGACTTCTTTAGCAAGCACGAGAGCCAGTACTAAAGCACGCCAGTAGCGGCGTGCCCGGAAAGTAATCAATTTGGGACGGGAAGGAAAGACGGATGTCCAAGCCGCGTCGTCGTAAGCAGAAAAAGCAGGTCAAGGCCGCGCTCAAGCTCAGGCAGTTTGCTGCTACCGAGCTTTCCGACCAGCTTGCCGCCCTTCCCTGCGCCGCCGACCTGCCGCGCTTTATGGTCGACACGGTCGCCGGCGCCTATGCGCCCGCCGATGCCAAGCTCATGATCGAGGGCTTCGGCGCCGCGGCCACACGCCCGGTCACGCTGCGCGCCAACACGCTCAAGGCGACCGCCGAGGACATCGCTGCGGCGCTCGATGCCGCCTGCATCGCCCACCAAACCGTTACCTGGTATCCGGACGCCTTTATCCTGCCCGAGGCCCAGGTTTCAGATCTGTGGGATCTCGACATCTACCGCGACGGCAAAATCTACCTGCAGAGCCTGTCATCCATGATGCCGCCGTTGGTCCTGGGCGCCCAGGCAGGCGAGGACATCCTGGACATGTGCGCAGCCCCCGGCGGCAAGACGACGCAGATCGCCGCCCTCACCCAGGGACAGGCGCACCTCACCGCCTGTGAGATGAGCATTCCCCGCGCCGAGAAGCTCGAAGCCAACCTCCACCGCCAGGGCGCCAAAAACGTGCCCGTCATGCGTATCGACGCACGCGAGCTCGACGAGTTCTTCCGCTTTGACCGCATTCTGCTCGACGCCCCCTGCACCGGCACGGGCACCGTCATCAGTGGCAACGAGAAAAGCCTGCGCGGCCTCACCGAGCAGTTGCTGAGCAAGTGCGCCCGCTCGCAGCGAGCACTTCTGGACCGCGCCATGGGGGCCCTCAAACCGGGCGGCACGCTCGTCTATTCGACTTGTTCGATCTTGCCGCAGGAAAACGAGGACGCCCTGCAAGAGGCCCTCGACAAGCATATGGACTGCGAGCTCATCCCCCTCGACGGCACGCCAAGCGAAAGTGAAGCACGACGCACCCAGGAAGCTGGTGAGGAGCCGCGCATCGAGTCCAACGCTCTGACCGAAGCCATTGCCGCGGGTCAGGTATCGGCCATCGTCAACGGCCTGCCCGGCACGCTCACCATTCCGCCTAGCCGCGACTTTGAGGGCTTCTACATTGCCCTGATCCGAAAACGCAGCTAGCGCACGGATTCAAAACTCAACAAACTATCTCCGTGCGCGCTTGTCCTGCTGGTCACGGTGCTGCTTAAGTGCCTCGCGTTCCTTGCGCTCGGCTCTTTTGCCCTTAATGGCCGTGACCACAAAGTAGATGACCGCGGCGGCAACGATTGCGGCCACACACAGGCCGATCGAGCCAAACATTGCTGTCAATTCCATACCGCGTCACCTCTCTTTTAAACGGGGCTTTCAAGATAGCACCTCGATACCCGCCACCACAGCTCCTTCACGTTCGCCGGCCCTTCGGTCTAACGGATGGCGCGGCGGGGAAAAATCAACTCGTCAAACGATTTAGCATTCGCAATTCCGGCTGCATCGCGCCGGCCATCATCACATAGAATCGAGCCTCCATGGATACCCTCAACGATCTAAATGAGCGCGTCGACGCCTTCGTCGGCACCAGCTCCTTCGACACGCCTGCGGCGGCAAACGACCAAGCTCCCATCGATGTGCCCGCCGAGGTGCACGAGGACATCGTCGCCTCGGTCGATTTTTCCGAGGTCGAGCTTGCAGACGAGTTCACCGAGCCCCAAATAGCCGTCACGCCCAACGGCCTGCTCCCTATGGAGCCCCTGCCCATCGACGGACGCCTGCGCAAGGCTGCCCTTCGCATGCCCGACGAGATCGAGGAGGCCAGCGGCTTCACGCTCTTTGGCCGACGCATCAAGTCGCTCATTTACACCACCGATGTCGCGGTTATCCGCAACTCCAACGCCGACGCCGTCTTTGCGGTCTACCCTTTCACGCCGCAGCCCGCCATTACGCAAGCGCTGCTGACCGTCGCCGAGTGCCCGGTCTTTGTAGGCGTGGGTGGCGGAACTACGACCGGTAAGCGCTCCGTACAGATGGCAGCCGTCTCCGAGATGCAGGGCGCGGCGGGCTGTGTGGTCAACTCCCCCGCCACCGCCGAGATGGTCGAGCACATCACCAACATCGCCGACATCCCCGTCATCGCCACGGTCGTACGTTGCGACGATGACGCGCATGCCAAAGTGCGCGCCGGCGCCAAGATCCTCAACATCGCGGCCGGCAAGAACACGCCGCAGGTCCTACGCGAATTGCGCGAGCACTATCCCAACCTGCCGCTCATCGCGCCGGGCGGCAAGACGCCCGAGAGCATCCGTGAAACCATCGCCGCCGGCGCCAACGCCATCATTTGGACGCCGCCTTCGGCCCAGCAGCTACAGACCGACATGATGCAGCGCTACCGCAAGATGAAGGAAGACGCCACGCCCGTCATCTCGCACGACGATGTGCCCATTATCGACCAGGTCGCCGCCGCCGAGGTCAGCCAGGTCGAGAACATGAATCCCGACGTGCCGATTCCCGACGAAGTCATCGAGCGCGTCGCTTCGATCCACGAGCGCGTCGAGGAGCATCGCGCCAACCGCGGCCTCAAGCCGTCACTGCACGGCTTTTTCTTCCGCGGAAAGAAACGCTAGCAAAACATCTTGGCCCGCCCCACAAACGTGAGGCGGGCCGTTTTCGTTTGAGCAATCATGCAGCGATGTGATGGGGCAAACTAATCCACGCGCTTGTCGCCCATAAAGAAGAGCGCCACCGTACCAGGTCCGGTATGCGAGCCAATCAGAGTACCGATGTTATTGATCTCAATCTTGCCTTTAAGCTGCGGAATCTGTTCCTCAATCAGCGCCGCAACTGCCTCGGCATCCTCGCGGCACGCCGAGTGCGACATGATGCACTTACCCGAATAATCCGCACCGTCCTGCACGTGTGCCATCATGGTCTTGGCCATCTCGGAAATCGCGCGCTTCTTAGTGCGAATCTTCTCACGTGGCGACAGCTTGCCGTCGCAATCGACCGTCATAAGCGGGCAAATCTTAAGCGCCGTGCCGATGATCGCGCTCGCGGCTGAAATGCGACCGCCGCGCAGGTAGCTCGACAGATCGGTCGAGAAGAACCAGTGGTGCAGGTTGAGTTTGTGCTCCTCGATCCAGGCAGCCGTCTCGTCGAGTGAAGCCCCGCTATCGCGCACGTCGGCGGCATATTCCAGCAACAGGCCAAAGCCCGAAGACGCCGCCAGCGAATCGATGACGCGCACCTTGCCGCCCTGGGGATAGCGATCCGCGAGCATCTGCGCCGCAACGCAGGCCGATCCATACGTGCCCGAAATACCCGACGACAACGTCAGGTGCAGCACGTCTTTACCCTCGGCAACAAACGGCTCCCAAAACTCCTCGTACTCACCCACGCTCACCTGAGACGTCTTGGGCATGGCGCCCGCGGCAATCTGGGCAAAAAACTCGTCCGGCGTAATCGACTGATACAGATCGTCCGTATAGACAACATCGTCGATCTCGTAATGAAAACACACGACAGGGATATTGCGCGACGCAAAGAACTCACGGGTTCGATCGGCGGCGGATTCACAGGTCAGGACAAAATCACTCATATGAGGCTCCTTAAGTATTGCTAC
>USGN01000057.1 GCA_900554255.1 uncultured Collinsella sp.
CCACAAAGGGGACAGGCACCTTTGTGGTGGTTTGGGGTGAATCCGTCGCGTTTGCCCAGATAAAACCTGCCAAAATAAACCTGTCCCTTTTTGGTAGGTTTGGGAGATGAGGCTGGGATGGATAAGGCCGAGTTGCGGCGGGCGGTGATTGCCCGGCGCGATGCTCTTGATTTGGACTTGCAGGCGGCGAAGTCTGCTGATATCTGTGCGCGGCTGGTTGATCTGCTGGGCCGCTTGGATGCCGCGGCGCCGCACACCGTTGCCGTCTATGCCGCGATGGGTTCCGAAGTCGACCCAGCCGCGTTTGCCGCTGCGGCCGCCGCGCGCGGCTGGCGTGTAGCCTATCCGTGCATGCTCTCGGCAACAGACGCCATGGCTTGTGGCCAGTGCATGTGCATGCGGGCAGTCTCTGCCGGCGATGCGTCCGAGGCCCCGTTTATCGCCCACCCTACGCGGGCCTTTGCGGCCACGGACATCGACAGCAACCACTTCCCTATCGTGCCTGCCGAAGCTCTCGACATGATCGTCGTGCCGCTCGTGGCCTTCGACCAAACCGGCGCGCGCCTGGGCTACGGCGGCGGTTGCTACGACCGCTACCTGCCCATGCTCTCGCCCGCATGCCAAATCATCGGCATCGCCTTTGACGAGCAGCGTGTCGACCACGTTCCCACCGACGCCCACGATCTGTCGCTGCCCAACATCGTCAGCGCCTAAATGCCAGCGTGCATCCCAACAGCCTAGTGCTCCTCGCCGGCGCGGGCTAGGTCGTAGGGCGTGGTCTGGTAGACGTAGTAGTTGAGCCAGTTGGTGTAGAGCAACTGAGCCTGGCTGCGCCAGACGTTGCGCGGCTCGGCCGAGGGGTCGTCACCTGGGAAGTAATGCGCCGGCACCTGAGGGTTGAGGCCGCGCTTCACGTCGCGCTCGTACTCCAGGCGCAGCGTATCGGTATCGTACTCGGGATGGCCAAAAACAAAGAAGCGACGGCTGTCGGTCGACTTGACGATGTACAGGCCCACCTCGTCTGACACGGCCACAACCTCAAGCTGCGGCTCGGCCTCCACGTCCTCGCGGCGCACATCGGTGTTGCGCGAATGCACGGCATAGAAACGGTCGTCAAAGCCGCGGACCAGCGGGCTTTGAGGCTTCACCAGATAATGCTCGAACACGCCGCTCGCCTTTGCCGGCAGGTCGTGCTTCCGAATACCGTAGTGGTGATACAGGCCCGCCTGCGCGCCCCAACAAATGTGCAGCGTAGAGTGTACGTGCGTGGTAGACCAGTCCATGATCTGGCAGAGCTCGGGCCAGTAATCGACCTCCTCGAACGGCATCTGCTCCACCGGCGCGCCCGTGATGATCAGGCCGTCGTAGTGGATGTCGCGGATGTCGTCGAACGTGCGGTAGAACGTCTCCAAGTGGCCGGCGCTTACGTGCGTGGCCTCGTGCGTCTTGGTGCGCAGCAGGTCCACCTCCACCTGCAGCGGCGTGTTGGAGAGCTTGCGCATGATTTGCGTCTCGGTGGCGATCTTGGTGGGCATGAGGTTGAGGATGAGCACGCGCAGCGGGCGGATGTCCTGGTGCAGCGCGCGGTACTCGGTCATGACAAAGATGTTCTCGCTCTCGAGCTGCGCGGCGGCAGGGAGGGCGTCGGGAATGCGAATGGGCATGGATGCTCCTTACGAGTCAGTTGCAGCTATGGTACAACGAGCAGCCCTATCCGCGCGAGCACATCGCCCAGCGATACCGTCAGCGGCCCAAATCGCTCCAAAAGTAGAGATTAAGGCATGCCCAAAAATCTATAGCGCTTTAGCCTAGCAAAGTGGCAACAGGACGCTACAATGGTTCGACGCGAAAAACTCGGCCGAAAGGATACATATATGTACCAGACGCGTAAGATCGGTGTGGTCGGCCAGGGCCACGTAGGAGCACATGTCGCCAACAGCCTGCTCATGCAGGGCATTGCCGACGAGCTGTACCTGTGCGATATCAACGAGGCCAAGGTGACTTCCGAGGTCCAGGACCTGCGCGACTCCCTTTCGTTTGTCCCGTACAACACCAAGATCGTCAACTGCTACGACCACTACGAGGAACTTGCCTGCTGCGACGTCATCGTCAACGCCGCCGGCAAGGTCGCGCTGGCCGCCGGCAACCGCGACGGCGAGCTGTTCTTTACCACCGACGCCGCCCGCACCTTTGCCAAGTGCATCGTCGACGCCGGCTTCGACGGCATCTTTGTGAGCATCTCCAACCCCTGCGACGTCGTGTGCACCGAGCTGTGGCACCTGACCGGCTACGATCCCAAGAAGATCATCGGCTCGGGCTGCGGTCTGGACTCCGCCCGTCTGCGCACCGAGATCTCCAAGAAGGTCGGCGTGAGCCCCAAGTCCATCGACGCCTACATGATCGGCGAGCACGGCTTTAGCCAACTGGCTGCCTTTAAGGCCGCGACCATCGCCGGCAAGAGCCTCAACGAGCTTCAGGCCGAGAACCCCGACAAGTACGCCTTTGACCACATGGAGGTCGAGGAGCTTGCACGAAAGGGCGGCTATGTGACCTACCAGGGCAAGCAGTGCACCGAGTACGCCGTCGCCAACTCCGCCGCGCGCGTCTGCGCCGCCGTGCTGCACAACGAGCACGCCGTGCTTTCCGCTTCTACGCTTATGACCGGCCAGTATGGCGAGGAGGGCATCTTTACCTCCCTGCCGTGCGTGATCGGCGCCGAGGGCGTCGAGGAAGTCTACACGCTCGACCTGTCCGAGCACGAGCTCGAGGGCTTCCACAAGAGCTGTCAGCACATCCGCGACAACATCGCCCAGCTCGACTGGTGGGACGCCGAGGCCTACGACGCAAAGTAGGCCGCTGGCTGCCGCAACCTTGCGAATCGAAGCGCGATACCAAGCGGGCCGTGCCGGAAATCCCCGGCGCGGCCCGCTTTTTTGACTCACACAGTGCCCTCGCGAATCGAAGGTGAATACTTTTCCGCGAAGTGAACGAGTGAAATCGAACCCCTGGAGCATCGACGCTTTGGAGACGCCGTTTCCTGCGGTTTTGTCAGGTTTTTCTTGCGGTTTTGGCGCCAAAAAGTGCGGATGCTTCGGGGGTCCAAAATAGGTCGTTCACTTCGCGGAAAAGTATTCACCTTCGTTTTTCGCGCAGACACGGATCCGGCCGCCGCAACGCAAAACGGGGCCCGCGCGCAGCGCAGACCCCGTCGTGAGAGGTTATTCCCGGAATATTAGTACTGCTCGATGCCCATGTAGCGACGAACCTCGGGGCTGTGGTCAAACACCTTGCCGCGCGCGGCGCGCAGCTCGCAGCTCATGTTGTAGAAGAAGATCGGCTCCAGGTACGAACGCACGCTGGCGGGCACCTCGCCCACGCCGTACTCAAGTGCGTCGAGCACCATAATCGCATCGGTGTGCGTGTTGAGGAATGCAAGTGCGCGCTCCTCCATGGGGCGACACTCGCCCGATCCGAGCTGCACAAAGTAGAACACGCCGGGCTCGGTGGCCTCGAACGGGCCGTGGAAGTACTCGCCGGAGTGGATGTAGCAGCAGTGCTGCCACTGCATCTCCATGAGCGAGCAGATGGCCATGGCGTAGGTCTGGCTAAAGTTGGGGCCAGAGCCCAGGATATAGAAGAACTTGTGCTGCTGGCAGAGCTCGGCAAAGCGGGCGCCCAGCTCGGCGTTGACCTTCTCGCGGGCGGCGGGCAGCAGCGCATCCATCTTCTTGAGGCCCTCGTACATGTCGGCAAGCGCCTCGTAACCCTCCTGCTGGTCGAGCAGCTCGGCAGCGATCAGAGCGCCGATGCCCTGCGGCACCTCGGCCTGCGGCACGCCCTCGCCCCAGGGGTAGACCCAGGTGGTCCACTTGCCGTTGTCGATCTTGGAGCCCTCGCAGTCGGTCATGGCGACGACCTCGGCACCGGCGGCCAGCGCCATCTCGCAGCCGTCGACGACCTCCTGCGTGTTGCCGCTGTGGCTGCAGGCGATGACGAGCGACTTCTCGCCAAGACTCTTGGGAGCCATCAGGCAAAACTCGCGTGCCGTGTAGACTGTCGAGGTAAACGTGGTGGCCTCGCGCTTGAGCAGTTCGTTAGCCGGCATCAGGTCGATCATCGAACCGCCGCAGGCGATCCAAAAGACGTTCTCGATCTTGCCCTTGCGCTCGATGACTTCCTGAACCAGATCATATGCGTTCATCCTGATGTTCCTCCTTGTGGGGTGGCTTTGAGCGACGGCAGCTCGTACCTGCTGTCATTCTATGTTGTCCTATTTATAACACGCGTAACAACGCTCGTGAAGTCATCTCGGCAAATTTGTTCTATGTTGTTCTATCTGTGGACGTTAGATGTCGAAGACGTAGCGCGAGCCCACAATCTTTTGGCGACCGAGCAACAGAGGGTGCCCACCGGCGTCGGTAAAGTAGGCCTCCATATAGAAGAGCGGCTCACCGACCGGCACCTCCAGCAGCGGGGCCGTTTGGGCATCGGCAAGCGCAATCTCCACGGTGCAGGGGTCGGACTTGAGCGGCGCGCGACCCGAATGCTCGGCAACGAGCGCAAAGATGGAATTGTCCGTGAGGTTCTTGTCGGCAAGCGTCTGCAGATAGGGATGGTCGGCGAGCACAAAGGCGTTGTTCTCAAGCATGACAGGGATGCCGTCGGCTGTGCGCACGCGTTCGACCACGATAAGCTCGCAGCCGGGCTCTACGCCAAAGAACGCCGCGTCCTCGCGCGTCGCCGCAACCACCGTGCGCGATACCAGGCGCGCACCCGGCACCATGTCGTTGGCAGCACAACCCTCAGTAAAGCTCTGGACGTCACCCTTCTGGCGAATCTTGCGCTTGAGCTTGGGAGCGCACACAAAGGTGCCCCTCCCCTGCTGGCGGTTGAGATACCCCGCACGCGACAGCTCCTCGATGGCGCGACGCACGGTGACGCGCCCCACGCCGTAGGACTTCGCGAGCTCCATCTCGGAAGGAATGCGCGAGCCGGATGCGTACACGCCACGCGCGATCTCGCCCTTTAGGTCGTCCATGACCTGCTGGTACAGCGGCACGGCGGACACGTCAGTACGGTCGGTCTTGCTATCGAAAGCCATCGTTACGCTCCATCCCGCGCATGCTCGGACTCAAACTCTTCAATCGCCGCCATAAACTGCTCGCCAAAGGCGTCGGCCTTTTTCTCGCCAATGCCGTTGACCTGGATCAGCTCGTCGCGCGTCTGCGGGCGCAGGCGGCACAGGCCGCGCAGGGCCTTGTCGGAGAAGACCATGTACGGCGCCATCTCCAGCTCCGTCGAGATCTCCTTGCGGAGGGCACGCAGGCGCTCGAACAGCTCGGCATCGTCGCCCACGCGCGGGCGTTGATCCAGCTCGGCCTCCTCGCGCAGCAGATCGACGGCGCGGCGGGCGCGGGCCGAGGCCTTGCGCTTGGACGCGCGACGCTTAACGGTAAAGGCAAACGCCTCATCCTCGACCTCGGTGGCACGCGGGCCCAGCCCCACGACCGGGTATTGCCCCTGCGAGGTGGCCAGGTAGCCGCGGCCGCACAGTTGGCCGATGATGTCCTTGATGCGCCCAACCGATTCACTCGACAGCTCACCGTAGCCGCGGTCCTCGTCCAGATGCATCTGGCGAATGCGCTCGGTGTTGCCGCCGTGGAGCACATCGGCGATGAGCGACTTGCCAAAGCGCATGGGACGCGTGGCCACGTAGCGCACGGCGGCGCAGGCCATATCGACCTCGAACTGCGTGAGGCAGTTGCTGCAGTTGCCGCAGCTCTCGACGTCGTCCGTGGCGGTGCCGCCCGTACTGGCCGCGGCATGCTCGGCCGCGGCCTCGTCGCCAAAGTAGCGCAGCATGTATTCGCGCAGGCAGCCGGTGGTATTGCAGTAGCCCTCCATTTGGCTGAGCAGACGATATCGATTCTGGAGCGCCCACGCGCGCTGCTCGTCGTCGAGCGCCTCATCGGCGGCATCGCCGCGATCGATCAGAAAGCGACGCATGCGAAAATCGTTGCCGTTCCACAGCAGGTGGCAGCTGGCCGGGTCGCCATCGCGGCCGGCGCGGCCCGCCTCCTGGTAGTAGGCCTCGATGCTCTCGGGCACGTTGTTGTGGATCACGTAGCGCACGTTGGGCTTGTCGATGCCCATGCCAAAGGCGTTGGTGGCAACCATCACCTGGATATCGTCGTCGATAAAGGCGCGCTGGCTTTGGCGGCGGGCGTCATTACCCATGCCGGCATGGTAGCGGCCAATGCGAATGCCGCTGGGGCCCAGCGCTTCGGCAAGCTCCGCGGCCAGCGCGTCGACCGTCTTGCGGGTCGAGCAATACACGATGCCGCTCTCGCTCGAATGCGCGATCACGTAGTCGCGCACCCAGGCGGTCTTGGCCTTGTCGCCCATCTCCTCGCAACCAAAGTAGAGGTTCTTGCGATCGAAGCCCGTCACTACCGTCGCGGGATTTTGCAGGCCGAGCATCTGCTGAATGTCCGCGCGCACGCGCTCGGTCGCCGTGGCGGTAAACGCCGCCACGATCGGGCGCCGCGGCAGCGAATCGATAAACTCACGAATCTGCAGGTAGGCGGGACGAAAATCCTGGCCCCACTGGCTCACGCAGTGGGCCTCGTCAATGGCCACGAGCGGCACGCCAATGCCACCGTCCGCCGCGGCTTCCTGCGCAAAGGCTAAAAAGCGCGGCTCGAGCAGACGCTCGGGTGCCACATACATAAGCTGATAGCGGCCCTCGCGCGCCCGCTTGAGCACGGTATTTTGCTGAGCCGGCGTAAGGCTGGAGTTGAGATAGCTGGGCCGCGCACCCGCCGCGAGCAACGCACGGGTCTGGTCCTCCATAAGCGACAGCAACGGGCTCACCACAAAGGTGATGCCGGGCAGCATGAGCGCGGGCACCTGGTAGCAAATGGACTTGCCGGCGCCCGTGGGCATAACACCCAGCGCATCACGACCGGCAAGGATCGCATCGACCATGCGGTCCTGCCCCGGGCGAAATGAGGTGTAGCCAAAATAGGCGCCGAGCGTGTCGAGCGCCAGCTGCTGCATGCTATCGGTCATGATTTCCTAACGTCAGAATCATCTGCCGCCGATTATACGCCGCCACGCGGACCGGTGCCGCACGGCTGTCGGCCACGGGCAACGCAATCCAAAAGGAACGAGCGTGGGATTTTTGGACACTTTCCCAACGGCTAATCTCTTGACAAGCGCGCAAACGTCGCTGGTTGAGCATAAGTCAGACACTATGACCCAATCCAGGGGCACGGAAACGACAGGAGCCCCCGCTCGTGACCGCGGGTCGGGGCTGCGACAATGTTGTTGAAGTGCCAGAGGCGCAGCCGCGCCGCAACGAGGTTGGGAGGCTCCCGTGCCTAGATATTCTACCGCCTTCGGAATGGACGTACACCTCAGGTCCACCACCGTCTGCGCGCTCGACGCGGAGACGGGCGAGGCCGTGACGAGGAGGTTCCGCGGCAACCCCTGGGG
>USGN01000058.1 GCA_900554255.1 uncultured Collinsella sp.
CAGACATAACGTACTCCAAAAGTTAGGTACCTAAATAAGATTGATATCCCGTTACTTCTTCTTGTGCGGGCGCGGCTTCTTCTCGCGACGAGTGACCTCAACCTGCAGCGGAGCGTTCTTAAGACGCTCCTCCTCATCGGCCTTCGCCTTGTCGATGACCTTCTGCGTCACAAAAATCTGCTGGATAACCTGCCAAGCAGACGAGACGTCGTAGTACAGCAGAACACCAACGGGAAGGCTCCAGCCCATCCAAAGCATCATGACCGTCATGACAACGGCCATCATACGCATGCTCTGAGCCTGCTGGCCGGTCTGGTTGCGCGACATATAGAGCTGCGGAATCAGGGTCAGGACGGCAAACAGGATCAGGCAAACCAGCGCAGGCAGTGCAACCATAAAGCCATCGGCAAAGGAAGCGCTCGGCGTGGTGGTCAGGTCGGGCAGGATGTTGAAGAACGAGAACGTGCCGTCGTTAAAGTACTGCGGCAGGTTGCGCAGAAGCGTGAACAGGGCGATAAGAATGGGCATCTGAATCAGAAGCGGCAGACAGCCAGCCATGGGGTTGAACTTGTTCTCGCTGTAGAACTTCTGCATCTCCTCGGCCTGACGCTGAGGATCGTCGGCATAGCGCTCCTGGATCTCGAGCATCTTGGGCTGCAGCACCTGCATGCGAGCCGTCGACTTGGTCGACTTGAGCATGAGCGGCGTCAGCAGCAGACGGATGATGACCACCAGGATGATGATGGACAGGCCCCAGTCGACCGCAAAGGTCTGGATGAGCTTGAGCAGTTCAAAAAGGATGTTAACGATCCAATCCCACATGTAAGTTTTCCTCCGATAGCGAGTGCCCGCTAAGGCACAGGGTCATAACCGCCGACGTGCAGGGGATTGCAGCGAGCGATGCGCCTCACGGCAAGCCAGCAGCCTCTCAAAACACCGTGCTTCTCAATCGCCTGGATGGCGTATTGCGAGCACGTTGGGTAATAAATGCAGGCGTCAGGCAATAAGGGCGAAATAACCTGTTGATATATGCGAATAGGAGCGATGGCAACACGTCGCAAAACGTGATTGCTCATCGCTCCTCCCCGGCAACGCCGGCGCGTTTCATAAGCGAACGCAACGCCTTGTCCATCTCCTGCGGCGAGGAAACCCTCGTCTTGGGAGTTGCAAACAAGATGATGTCATAACCCGCAACGGGAAATCCGCAGCTGCGGGCGGCCTCGCGCATCACACGCTTAGATCGGTTGCGCACCACAGCACAACCGAGTCGTTTAGCACCAACGAAGGCGACCCTTCCGGAGTCGCCTTCGCCAACCGATTCACATATGGTCATTCGAATCAGAGGGTGATTGAAACGACGCCCCTGACTGAACACATGCTCGAAATCTTGCCGAGACTTAATAGTCTTCATGCGAGATGTGTGTATCGCTGCTAGACAGTGAGACGCTTGCGGCCCTTGGCGCGACGACGGGCGAGCACGGCACGACCACCCTTAGTGGCCATACGGGCACGGAAGCCATGGGTCTTGGCACGCTTACGCTTATTAGGCTGATACGTACGCTTCATCTTAAGTTCCTCCTGCTGCATTTCGAGTGTCCGCGGGGACGCGGACGCAGATATAGACACGTGAGCTTGAAGATTGTAGGGAAATCAATGTTCAAATGTCAAGAAATCAAAGGTAAAAGGTTGCGCAGTTCACACGGTTCCCCCATAAGCACAACCGAAATTTGCGCCTCATGGCAACCTTTCACGATATTTCATCGAGTTTTCAACAGGTCATGTTGGCAATGTTGAGAACTTTTCGCCCATTTTCCAAAGTTTTCAACAAGTTTTGAAAAGTTGTCGAAAGATGAGAAACGTTGCACGGTGAGCTACTATTTGTTCGAAACCTTTTGAAAGATTGCGAGCGGCATGTCTGACGACTTTTACACCATGGTCGATTCCGGAGACCCGGCACCCGACAACGAGCACATCACCGGCGTGCGCGAAGAGCGTGCGGAAGGCGAGCAGACGACCACGCAGGCGCCAAAAGCCATGTACGCCGCGCGCATCGCCGTCTATGACGACATGCTGTCGACACCGCGGGTGATCGTCATTGATCCGCAAGATGTCCGCACGTATTTGGAAGAGACGACCAACACCGTCTACCAGTGCATGAAAGAACAAGGTGGCCATATCTCGCTCATGGTCATCCGCGAGATTGTCGAAAACTTTATCCACGCACACTTTGCCGAGCCCATCATCTCGATTCTGGACGGCGGAGACACCATCCGCTTTGCTGACCAAGGACCCGGCATCGACGACAAGGAACGTGCTTTCGACTTTGGCGTTACCAGCGCAAACAGCAAGATGAAGCGCTATATCCGTGGAACCGGAGCAGGGTTTCCCATGGTGCAGGAGTATTTGGAAAACGCCGGCGGTGCCGTATCCATCGAGGACAACATGGGCAACGGCACCGTGGTTACGGTAAGCCTGAACCCTAAACGCGTGCAGGAAATCGAGCGTGCCGGCGGACGCGGCGCTGCCGTGCGGCCCGAGACGGAGCAGCCCACATATCCCCTGCCGGGAGCTTTTGCGCAGCAGCCCATGGCAACGCAGCAGATGCAGCCCACCGTGGGACAGATGCAGCAGCCCGGAATGCCTCCTACACAAGAACCCCAAGCGGCATCGATGTCGATGCCGCCAAGCATGCCAGAGGCCGTGCCGCTGGCGGATCAGGATGCAGCAGCAATGCAGCAGGCGACGGGCGCACCGGGTGGCCAGCAAATGGGCTATCAGCCGTACCAACAGGGATATCCATATCAGCAGATGCCGCCACTGGGGTATGGCCAGCAGTTCCCGCAGCAGTACCAGCAGGGATATCAGCAGCCGTACCAGCAGATGCCGCAGCAGCAGTACAACCCTTGGACCCAGCAGATGCCTCCACAGCCTTACCAACAGTGGCCTCAAAGTTTTCAACAGCAAATGCCGCCGACGCAGAGTTCTCAACAACCAGCAGCTCAAATGATGTATCCTAATGCAGTAAATCAGTATGCACAGCCACAACCGGACGTGTTCGTAAGCGATCGCGGCAACGCCGCGCTGGGCTATCTGGCGCAAAATCAAGCGTGCGGTGCAACCGATCTGGCGAGGACGTTTGGAAACTCGGCCCCCACTTGGTCACGCACGCTCAATGACTTGGCGCAGGCTGGCTTGGCCATCAAGCATGGCCAGAAATACCATCTGACCGAACTCGGCGCCGCTCGCGTGCGAGCTCAGAGCTAAAGAACGGGAGAGACAGTGGACGAGGAAGCAAGCATCATCCTGGGGGATGCCATCGCCTTTTGTCAGCGCGACGGCCAAGATGCACGCCTCATCAACATGCTGGGGCAATCGCGCGCCATAAGCCTGACCGAAGATAGGCTCACGATCGAGGCCCCCTCGCGCTTTGCCATCGCGCAGCTCAAAAAGCATCAGCCGACTATTGAGGCCTATCTGGAAGAAATCGCCTTTGCACCGATTGCGCTCGACATCGTGGCACCGCAAGGCGCCGCGACGGAATCCGCTGCCGCGACGGCGCCCGCCACGGCTCCCGCTGCTTCCCCGGCGGTGCCGGCCTCCGCAGGCGACGCGCCGACAATCGAGCACCAGCACGGTGATGTTTCCCGTGAAACCATGGCACCGTTGCCGACCGCGGCAGCGACGTCAACGAATGCACCCGTCACGCACATGCCCATCGCTCACGACGCAGCGGCGGGCGCGGATTCGGGCATTGCAATCAAGAACACGCTCTCGGCCGATGATTTTCGTCGCATGATGAACCAGATGAAGGGCGGAGCGCCGACTAAATCCACGCAAGCTGCGGCCCCCGCTTCACCCATGCCAGCGCCGACCGTGCCGGCCGAGCAGAATACGGATGGAGCCCCGCTCGCCGCGAACTCAAAATTTACCTTTGAGAACTTTGTCTACGGCCCCGAGAACAGCCATGCCTATCGCTCGGCACTCAAGTTTGCCGCCCTCGCGGACGAGCGCGGCACGTGCACATCGCTGTTCATCTACGGCAAATCGGGCCTGGGCAAGACGCACCTGCTGCTTGCCATCAAAAACGAGCTCGCCGAGAAGTCGCCCGAGATCAAGGTCAAGTATGCCAACTCCCAGGCATATCTGGACGACCTGATGACCGAGTTCGACCGCCAAAAGAAGAGCAACGCCCCCATCATGCAGGCGTACCACGGCGTGGACGTGCTCATCATCGATGACATCCAAAACATCATCGGCAAGCGCGCGAGCGTGGATTACTTCTTCCAGTTGATGGACGAATTTATCCGCAACAACAAGAAGGTCGTCATCGCGGCAGACCGCGCCCCCAAGGACCTGAGCATGGATGAGCGTCTGACCAGCCGCTTCAACGCCGGCATGCTCTGCCTGGTCGCAGAGCCCAGCTACGAGATGAAATACAAGATCTTGCAGCGCTATTACGAGAACACCATCGTCGCCGCTCCCGAGGCAGGCGACGACTCGCTGCTGGCGGCCTATGGGGGCGACGGCGGGCACCTGACCGACGAGCACTTTAAACACATGGCCGAAGTCTCGGGCACCAACATCCGCGAACTCGAGAGCTTTTGCGAGCGCTGTGCCGGCGAGGCGGGGGACCGCGAGCGCGAGGGCGGGGAGCTCACCTTTGACGACATCGACGCCATCGCCAACCAGTACTTCGACACATCGGCCAAAAAGATCAACGTCCAGACGGTTCAGTCCGTCATCGAAGAGCAGTACGGCGTGACGCACGAGGAGCTCATCGGCCCGCGTCGCAACGCCAATATCGCCAAAGCACGCCATATCGCTATCTACCTGGCCATAGAGATGTGCGAGATGACGACGACGGCCGTGGGCGCCGAGTTTGGCAACCGCAACCACTCGACCGTCAGCACGAGCTACAAAAAGGTCCAGAAGATGATCCAGGAAGACCGCACCGTCACCGAAGACCTCAAGTCGCTGCGCGATAAAATTACACTGCGCTCGTAGGGAAATAGAGACACCTGTTGAAAACTTGTCGAAACCACGGGCATAAGGTGTCTAAAACCCAACCCGCGGTGATGAAAAGTTTTGCGCAGGTTTTGAACGTGGAAAACCACCCCCGTTGCACACAGGTTGTTGTCGATTCTCTTTCTGGGTCTGACCTGCGTCTTTGGGAGTAATCAACAGTTTCGTCAGTGCTATTACTATTATTAAGATATTTATATCTATAGAAAGGTATTAAAAGATGAAGTTCACCGTCAGCCAGAGCTCGCTTACACAAGCCATTGGCGTCGTTATGAAGGGTGTCGCTTCGGCATCCACCCTTCCCATCCTGTCGGGCGTGCTCGTCAAGGCGCAAGACGGCATTTTGGAATTCCAGACCTCTAACTACACCATCTCGATCCGTCATCGCATCGCGGCGCATGTCGAAGAAGAGGGCGAGATGGTTATCCCCTGTAAGATGCTCTCCAATATTACCAAGACCCTCCCCGATGCCCCGGTCACCTTTGAGCTGTCCGAGCGCCAGGTGCTGATTGGTTGCGAGAAGAGCTCTTTTAGGCTGAACACGCTCGATGCCAATGACTTCCCCGAGTTTCCGGCCTATGCCATCGAGAGTGCCGTGGAGCTGCCGACCGATGTCTTGTCCGAGATGGTCGGCCGCGTGTGGCGCGTCACCTCGACCGACAAGGCTCGCCCCATCCTGGGCGGCGCGCACATGAAGGTCGAGAACAACACTGTACGCCTGGTGGCGACCGATTCCTTCCGCTTGGCCGTGTGCGATACGCAGGTCGAGACCTCGACCCTCGAGGGCTCCTTTGAGCTCAACGTTCCGGCCGACGCCTTTAACGACGCGCTGAACATCATGGCCAGCCAGGCGACCATCATGATCGGGGCTACCGACACCCAGGTCGTCTTCGAGGCCGGCAACACCACCTACGTGTCGCGCCGTATCGAGGGCGTGTACCCCAACTACAAGCAGCTCATCCCCGATTCGTGCGTGACGAGCGTCAAGATCGACGTCGCCGCCTTTAACGCCGCCCTCAAGCGCGTGGCCGTTATCGCGAGCGCCAACCCCGCCGTCAAGTTCGAGATCGATGTCGAGAACGGGCAGATGGGCCTGTCCTCCATTTCCAATGACCAGGACCTTGCGCAGGAGACGATCGATGTCGAGGCCGAGGGCGAGTCGGGTACCATCGCCTTCAACTACCATTACATCTTCGGCTGCCTCAATGCCCTGTCCAAGGAGAAGGAGATCACGCTGGAGCTCAAGAGCTACTCGCAGGCGGGCATCTTTAAGTCCTACGACAAGATCAACTACCTGTACCTGGTCATGCCGGTCCGCATCTAGCGCTGCGCCATGACCATGTTCGCCCGCGATCTTTCCGTCGCGCACTACCGCAGCTTCGATAGCTATCGCCTTGCCCTGGACGAGGGCGTGACGATACTTGCGGGACCCAACGCGGCGGGAAAGACCAATCTCATAGAGGCGCTGCAGCTGCTGACGAGCGGCGCCTCGTTTAGGCATCCGACCGCAGCCGAGCTCGTCCATGACGGCGTGGGCTCGTGCAAGGTCGAGCTGAGGCTCGAGGGCGACGGCCGCGTGCTTGATATGGGATTGAGCGCGGAGGACGGTAAGCGCTCGTTTAGCCGCAACGGCAAGAGATGCTCTGCCGCCGGTGTGCGCGGGGTTCTGCCGAGCGTGCTGTTTTGCCCCGACCATCTGGACATGGTTAAGCGAGGCGCCAGTGTGCGCCGAGCCGCCCTCGATGACTTTGGCATGCAGCTGAGCGCACGCTATGCCGATCTTGCGAGCACCTATGGGCGCTGCGTGACCCAGCGTAACGCCTTGCTCAAGGAGACCTGGTGCTGCCGCGAGATGCTCGGCGCGTGGAACGATTCGATTGCCCGCGCGGGCTCGGCCCTGCTCGTGCACCGGTTGGCTCTGCTCGACCGGCTGGCGGGCCATGTGCACACTGCCTACGGGCAAGTAGCGTCAGGTGAGGCCGCCAACGTGACCTATGCGTCCACGCTGGGGGATTTGCCCCAGGTCGAGGATCGCGAAGAGCTGAAGGGCTGGGCGTACGAGCGCATGCTGGCCGCCCTTGACGAGCATGCCGACGAGGAAATTCGCCGCGGCGTGACGTTGGTGGGACCGCATCGCGACGAGATCGAGTTCACCGTGGCGGGTCGCTCCGCCCGTTCATTTGCCAGCCAAGGACAGCAGCGCACGCTGGTGCTGTCCTGGAAGGTGGCCGAGGTTGCCGTGGCTCGCGATGTCCTGGGCACCGCCCCACTGCTGCTTCTGGACGACGTGATGAGTGAGCTCGACGGCGATCGTCGCGGCGCTTTCCTGCGGCTGATCGGCGATGATATCCAGACGGTCATAACTACGACCAACCTGGGGTACTTTACCGATGACCTGCTTGATCGAGCCAAGGTGGTGAGCATGGGTGAGACGTGCT
>USGN01000059.1 GCA_900554255.1 uncultured Collinsella sp.
ATGTGGCGCCCGCGTTTCTCGAGAATATCATCGAGCGCGAAAAGGGCTACCCCACCGGCATGGATATGTCTGTCGTCGACCCCGAGTTGCCCAGCTTTGCCGTTCCTCACACCGAGGTCGAATTCGTTCACACCCGTCGCATCGTCCCTGTCAAGCTGACGACCCCCGTCGAGTGGCACTCCATGATCGACCCCTCGCAGACCTTCCCCGTCTCGTTCCTGTTCATGATCCTCAACGACGACAAGGAGGCCCAGGTGGGCATCCTCGCCAAGATCATGGACTTCGTTAACGCTCTTGGCACCGATCGCGTCAAAGAGCTGTTCTCCATGACCGACGCCAAGGCCATCTACCAGTTCTTGGTCGACAACTTTCCTGCCGACTAGCCAACTACCCTTAGGAATCCGCGGAATAACCCGCATAGAGAAAGGAATTCATCATGATTAAGGTTCTCGCAGCTTGTGGCGCCGGTGTTAACTCCAGCCATCAGATCAAGGACGCCATCGAGTCCGAGTTCAAGAATCGCGGCTACAACCTGCACTGCGACGCCGTGATGATCAAGGACGTCAACGAGGAGATGCTCTCTCAGTACGACATCTTCGCCCAGATCGCCAAGACCGACTTTGGCTTTGAGGTTAAGACCCCGATCGTCGACGCCGGCCCGATCCTCTATCGCATGCCCGCTATGGCTAAGCCGGTTTACGACAAGATCGAGGCCATTATCAAGGAAAAGGGTCTCAACTAATCTTTTGCAGCTTCGCTCTGCGCAATTTTTGGCTTTAAGGAAGATGACGACCGGGAACGGCATCTTCCTTTTTTAAGGCAACATACGGAAAAGGAAATTCTCTTTTAGGAAAGAGGGAGACATGGACGCAGTAATCGGGTTTGCTAATGCCGTCTTTCAGCCGCTGATCGACCTTGGCGCAGCCCCTATGATGACCATCGTTTTGACGGTTATTGCCCTACTCTTCAAAGTTAAGTTTACCAAGGCCCTCGAGGGCGGTCTTAAGCTCGGCATCGCTATTACCGGCATCGGTGCCATCATCAACATTCTGACGACGGCCTTCTCGAGCGCCATGACGACGTTCGTTGAGTCCACCGGCCTTCAGCTCACCGTCACCGACGTGGGCTGGGCACCGCTGGCCACCATCACCTGGGGTTCTCCTTACACGCTGTACTTCCTGATGGTCCTCGTCATCGTCAACATCGTGATGATCGTGCTCGCCAAGACCAACACCATCGACGTCGACATCTTTGACGTTTGGCACCTCGCCTTTGTCGGCCTTGCCTGCATCTACTTTGGCGCCAACATTGTCGTCGCCACGCTGCTCGTCGTCTTCGTCGGCGTTATGAAGATCATGAACTCCGACCTTATGAAGCCCACGTTCAACGATCTTTTGGGTGCTCCCGAGGAGAACCCCATGACCACGACTCACATGAACTACATGATGAACCCGCTGGCCATGCTGCTCAACAAGATCATCGACAAGGTGCTCCCCTTCCTCGATAAGTACGACTTCGACGCTGCCAAGCTCAACAACATGATTGGCTTCTGGGGCTCCAAGTTTGCTATTGGTATCTACCTGGGCGTCTTCGTCGGTCTTCTTTCGCACCAGACCCCGCAGCAGATTTGCACGCTCGCCTTTACCGCCGCAACCTGCCTTGAGCTGTTCTCGATGATCGGTTCTTGGTTCATCGCAGCCGTTGAGCCGCTGTCTCAGGGCATCTCCGACTTTGCCAACAACAGCAAGTGGCTCCAGGGCCGTACCCTCAACGTCGGCCTCGACTGGCCCTTCATCGCCGGCCGCGCCGAGATCTGGGCTGCCGCTAACATCCTTGCTCCCATCATGTTGGGTGAGGCTCTGCTGCTCGCCAACGTTCCCTGCCCCCTCTCCCCGACTGGTACTTGGAACGGCCTGCTGCCGCTCGGCGGCATCATCGCCATGGGTCTGACGCCGGCACTGCTCGTCGTCACCCGCGGCCGCGTGATTCGCATGGTCGTTATCGGTGCCGTCCTGCTGCCCGTCTTCCTGGGCGCTGGTACCCTCGTCGCCGATTTCGTTACCTTTACCGCTAAGACCGTCGGCGCTTTCCCCGATGGCGTTACCGGCCTGATCTCTCAGACCACCATGGAAGGACCTGTCGAGAAGTTCCTGGCCTTCTTCGTGGGCAAGGCGACCACGGGCGATGTGACCATGATCATCGCCACTGTCGTTGCCATCGTCGTGTACGTCGCGCTCTTCGCTTGGTATCGCAAGCAGATGATCGCTCGTAACATCGAGTACGCGAAGCAGGACAAGTGCACCCTCTCGCCGCTCACCACCGGCAAGTTTACCGAGGAGGACCTCAAGGCTGCCAAGGAAGCCGAGTCCGCAAAGGCAAACGCCTAGCTCATTGCCACATATCCCCTGTGGAAGAAACCCGTCGCATCCCGGCGGGTTTCTTTTTTTCGTCACAGTAAGTCAATCATCACTTTTTTGAGAAAAATACCCCCTGCTTTAGTGGGGTGTAGTGATAATCTCGCGTGTTCGCGCTACAGTTTGTCGGAATACCTCGATGTTAGGAACCAAATGATCACTTCCGAGCTTTTCGGCACCGCGCCGTGCGGTACCCCCGTTCATCGTTACACCCTCAACGGGCCCGAGATCTGCGTTCGCATTATGGACTATGGCGCTACCGTGTTGGGCATCGACGTGCCCGACATTCCCGGCAACGTGCGCGATGTGGTGCTGGGCTTCGATAAGCTCGAGGATTACTTTGACAACCCCGCCTGCTTTGGCGCGACCATCGGCCCCGTGGCCAACCGCACTGCAGGTGCCACGATCACTATCGCTGGCACGGACTGGCATATGCCGGCCAACGAAGGCGCCAACAACCTGCACAGCGACCTTGAGCACGGCCTGCATAAACGCGTGTGGGACGTTGAACTCGACGAGACTCACAACGCCGTTCGCATGACCACCTCGCTTGAGGATGGCGAGCTGGGTCTCCCCGGCAACCGCACCTTTACGGCCGTGTTTACCGTGACGCGCACCGGCGTCTTTCGCATCGAATATGGCTGCGAGAGCGACCGCGCCACGTACGTGTCCATGACCAACCACACGTACTTTAACCTTGCCGGTCATAACGCCGGCATGGACTGCGAGCACTTCTTTGTCGCTAACGCTGCCCACTACCTGCCCATTAACGAGCAGAATATCCCCACCGGCGAGATTGCTCCGGTCGAGGGCACGCCGTTTGACTTTCGCGAGCTGCGCCCCGTCGCTCCCGGCATGGAGGCCGACGACCCGCAGATTAAGCAGGCCCGTGGCTACGATCACTGTCTGTGTATCGATGGCTATCAGTACGGCCGTAATCTGCGCCGCGCGATGCACGTCGAGGAGATGTGGACCGGCCGCGAGCTGGACTACTACACCACCGCACCGGGCGTGCAGCTCTACACCGGCAACTGGCTGGGCGACGAGCACGCCAAGGACGATGCCAACTATGGCTGGGGCGCCGGCTTTGCCCTCGAGGCAGAGATGTACCCCGACACGCCGCACCAGCCGCTGTTCCCGCAGGGCATTGTGGGCCCGGGTCACCCCTACAGCAATGTGATCGAATACCACTTTATGAGGCACTAAGCCCACAATGCAACATATTGCACAGCAACGCCCGCCGGCACCACCGCCGACGGGCGCTTTGCTACCTAGTCATTGGGGACGTTCTTAAATGACTAGTTGGATGGGGTCGGGATTGGAGCTGGGGAGATAACGGATTTCTAGTTCTATGCCGAGCGCCTGCAGTTCTTTGAGGGCAGCGACGTCTGCGTCGTCTATGGCGACTGCGGGCGTTGCGGGACGTTTGCCCTCCCTTGCCCGCATATGGCCAATGCTGATCTTGGCGATCGGCACACCACCCTTAACCAGCGCGAGCGCATCGACGGGTGAGGCTACCATGATCAGAATCCACTGACGCGGCGTTGCGGTATGAATGATGTCGATGGTCCTTTGCACCGAGAAAAACCGCGTCCAAACGCCTTCCGGCGCCGCCACCCTCATGGGTGCCCATTGGCGCGAATCCGCCGCGATCTCATCGTTGACGATTAGGACAAGGTTGGAACCCACGGCTTCGTTCCACAGCTCAACGTCTTGCCCGTAAATGAAACGGTCGTCGATACGTGTGAGAAGAATCTTGGGTTGAGCCATCGCTGCCCCATTCTGCTTGAGATCCGCAAGAGCAAGACATCACGTCACCAATATTAGTGCATTTAAAGTGAGAAAAGCCGTCAGAACCCTTGCGCGGATGTGCGATGTCCCGTATCATAGACAGCCGTTGACGCCTCAGTTGCGTCACCACATGGCCGCCAGCGTAGCTCAGTTGGTAGAGCACCGCTCTCGTAAAGCGGGGGTCACCGGTTCGAGCCCGGTCGCTGGCTCCATTGCACAAGATAGCCGCCCTCGGGCGGCTTTTTTGTTGCCGATTTCGGGCACACATCCGCCAATCCAGGCACAACGCCGCCGGCAACTCCCCTACTCAACAAAAAGCCCCGTCAACCGCAATCCCCAAAGGAACCACGATCAGCGGGGCTTAAACGCGCTCCCCAAGGGGAACCACGCTAGCTCACGAGCAGTGCGCTACTCCTCCCAGTAAGCGTCTGCAAGCAGCTTAAAGCAGATCTTCTTGACCGGCTGTGCGCCATCACCCGGGAACTCGAGCGTGGGCATGTGAGGCTCGCCGGCAACGAACAGCGCGAACTTATCGTCAGCAAGATCGCCGGCGATCGAGGCGTCGGAATCGACCAGATCGTAGTCGTCCTTCTCGTCAAACTCCTGGACCAGCGTCAGGCTGCCCGTGGCGACCTTAAAGGCCTCGCGACCCTCGACGTCGATCTGTAGGTCGTGATAGCGCTGATGCGTCTCATAGTGAGCCTCGGCTTCGGGACGCGTCGTGGGAGCCATGACGTTCGCAAAGACCTTGTCGCCCAGAATCGGATGGCTGCCGACCTCGAGCTCCGCCGGGTCGTTCTCCTCGAGCCAGTCAATCAGCACGTCGAGGCCCTTGAGCATTCCGCGATACTCCTCGATATCGCCTAATGCACCGTAAATCATCTAAATCCCCTTTCGGATCGTTTCTTTGGCGGCTACTCGGTAAACGCGTTACCGACGCTGTTGCCACCCACATACGTCTCGACCAGGGTAAGGTCGGGATTGAACACGACAAAATCGGCATCGCGGCCCGGCATAATGCTGCCACATTTATCCTCGACGTGAGCAGAACGCGCGGGCACCTCGGTCGCCATGCGAATTGCGATATCGGCGCTCGCAAGACCCCAGTCGACGATGTTCTTGACGCCCTGTGCGAGCGTGAGCACCGAGCCGGCGATAGCAGAGCCATCGGCGAGCCAGCAAAGGTTGTCCTTCATAATGACATCCATGCCACCACTGGTGTACTTGCCCTCGGGCATGCCGCCGCAACCCAGGCAGTCGGTGATCAGCACCGTGTGCTGCCAGCCCTTGGCCTGCAGCAGGGCCTTGATAGCAGCAGGGTTCACATGTTTGCCATCGCAGATGATCTCGGCATAGGTGTTGGGCGTGGTCATAGCGGCGCCAACAACACCGGGCTCACGGTGATGGAGGCCACGCTGGCCGTTATAGGTATGCGTAAAGCAGCTGGCGCCAGCATTAATGGCGGCGGCGCACTCATCATAGGTGGCATCGGAGTGGCCAATACAGGTTACGACGCCCTTTGCGCTCAGAGCCGCGGCGTAAGCAGCGGCTCCGTCACGCTCGGCCGCCATGGCGCTCTTGACGATACGACCACCGGCAGCCCCCTGCCACTCGTCAAAAATTTCCTCGGACGGGTCAATCAAAAAGGCGGGGTTCTGGGCACCCACGTGCTTCATGGTAAAGAACGGACCCTCCAGGTAGATGCCCTGAATACGAGCACCGCAGAACTCAGGTCCACGCTCTTCGTCCGCCTGCGCAATGGCAGCGCAGGCGTCCTTAATCTGCTCCACGCCGTCGGTAAAGGTCGTAGGAAGCCAGCTGGTGGTACCACGACGAGCAAGCTCGGTCGAGCTGATGTTGATACCCTCAGCATCGTTATCGGTCGTGGCATGGTTATAGAAACCATGGATATGGGTGTCCACCATACCCGGTGCAATCCATGTACCCGAATAATCTTTGATCTCACAAGCGGGCTCATCGGCCTGCCAAGCGCCAAAGACGCCGTCTTCGACCATGAGGTAGCCGCCCAGCTGCGGCCCCGCCGGCAAAAAGAACTTGTCGGCCTTGATAGCATACGTGCTCATCTATGCTCCCGTACCCGCAGTGTGTTTTAGGGCGGATCAAAAACCACTGCATTGTTAATTCGAGCGATTGTTCGTTGCCTTCTACCGCTTGGCACATTTTGCACCCGCCGCAAAACATGCCAAGCCGTTTATACCCAATAACTCTAGACTGCGCGGTTGTGGTAGACCTTGTATTTAAACTGGTCGGCGCGCGCAACCGAACGCGTATACTCGATAACCTCGTTGTTCATGTCATATGTGGTACGAATCAAATCCAGGACCGGTGCGCCTTCGGCAATCTCGAGCAGACGGGCGTCGGAATGGCGGGCAATACTCGCGTAGAATTCCTCCTCTGCCACGCGAACTTTCTCGTGAAAGTCCTGCTCGATCATGTCGTACAGCGATTTGTTCTCGATCATGGGGCGTTTAAGCGCAAAGAACTTGCGACTCGGCAGATATGTACACTCAATCATCAGCGGCACGCCATCGGCCATACGCAGGCGCTTGATCTTGTACAGACGCTCGCCAAGACGCGCGTTCATCTCTATGGCAATATTCTTGTCAGCCTCGACCTCCGTAAACTCAAGAATCGTCGTCTTGGGCACACGGCCGATCGCCTTCATCTGCTCGGTAAAGCTATAGATTTGCGAGAGGTTTGCCGTTTGCAGAGAGCGGTCGCACACCATGGTTCCACGGCCGCGCTGACGAACCACCAAGCCTAGGCGCTCAAGCTCCTGCAGGGCAAGGCGAACCGTCGTACGCGAGAGCCCGTAGCGCTCCGACAAGTCACGCTCGGACGGCAAATAGTCGCCGGGTCGAAGCTCGTGATCGATTTTATCGGTCAGCAAATCGACGAGCTGATCGTACAAAGGTTGTTTGCGCGCTCCCATTGCCATAATGATACCTGCCGGATAAATGACTCGAAATTGGTTGTAACCAGACACCACGTACTATAGCAGTTTTAATGGAATAACAGCAGGTCAACAAGCATATT
>USGN01000060.1 GCA_900554255.1 uncultured Collinsella sp.
CCGCCGTTGTGGCCGACCTGGTGCTCAAGCGCGCCCGCGCCGTCTCTAACTGGGATATCGCCGGCAAGCGCCAGCTCAACTCCACGAGCGACACCAACCGTTACTACATCATGCGCAACCGCGGTTATCTGGCACGCTACATGCAGATCTACGGCGACTACCACCCTATGCTGTTCCGTCTGGGCAACGTCGCGACCTTCTGCAAGGAGTTCATTCGCCTGGCTGCCGTTGACAAGTGCTTTAAGACCGGTATTCCGGCGCTGCGCCGAGGCATGAAAGACGCCCGCAAGATCGTCAAGGATCCCAACTGGAAGCCCATGCCGCCCATGAAGGACACCGAGTAACGGAAGCCGGAAACACCTCGGCGCTTAAAGCCGCTGGCACACCGTAGCCACATGCTGCCCATCAAAACCGAACCCCCAGCGCATGCGACCCACGCCGGGGCGCGGCACACGGATTTCGTCGATGCCGTCGCGCTCTATGTCGAGTAGTGACTGCACGGCCAGCAATTCCAACCCTAGCGCATCCACATCGGGGTCATACATCAAGTTAATCGTTATCAGCGGGCGCTCGTCCAGCATGCCAATCGTGTCTGCTACGTCGAACACAGCACCCGTAGGGAAAACCTGGATGTCCCAGCGACCCGCGCCACACTTTCGCCTCGAGGCAGGATTGGCATAGCCCGGCAAGCCAAAGCAGAGCCCCTGCAAGAGCAGATGATATGGCAGCGGCGTATCTAGGTCGGTCTCACCGATTCCCGCATCACCCAGGATGCGGCTTAGCGCCCGCCTCACCGCATCCTCATCCCCACGGCACAGCCCGTCGCGAAACGCATCGACGTCTCGAATGTCTTCGGCAGCGCACTCAAACCACTCAACAATCACTAGACGCAAGGCCTGTCGAAGCTCGTTATTGGGCAATCGCAAAGCACGGAGGCGATCGCCATACTCTGGCTCCTCAGTCATATCCGTCGTGAGAAAACCGGACAGATACAGCGCTGTCCACATGCCATCGTCAGGCGAGACATCTGGCTCTGCAGTGCCCAAACAAAGCGGGACCTCAGCGCACCCATGGGCCTCGAGCAAATCAAAGAAGACCGAAAGGCGGTCGAGATTCCACCCGGCAACTATCCTACTCAGGCAATCGGCATATCCATACAGATCGGCACGCACAGGCGCCGTGCAGCCTCGGCCCAGAAAACCGATCACACGCTCTGGACTCGAGCAATAGGCCCTGCCAAACCGATACCCCTCGAGCCATTCACGCGCATCATCAAGGTATTCCTCGCGCCCAGCATGATTCAACAGAGCCTGGACCTCGGCATCCGAAAAGCCGAACCAACGGTCACACCAGGTCGAAAGCGGCGTCGTCAGACAATACGAGCAGCCATGCAAAGAAAGCGCCACTTCAGCAGGACGGGGACACTCCCCCATCAGACACGTCAGCCGCAACGAATCGCCCGCAGTGGCAATGGCCTCGAAAAGCACGCGATCAAATAGATCCGCCGAATCGGCGCCGGAAGCGCCCCTCGCGCTCGCACGGCCCAACCACGCCGCGTCGTACCCATCAACGAGCAATACAACCTGCTCATCGCAGGCCATCTCCAGCAGCTCTATGAGCACACCGAGCACCGAGTCAACCTCGTCCGCGCTCGCCACGCCGCGCGCGACGCGTTCGATGTGACGCACCTTATCTCGAGCTAAATCCGGAGCCCCCAAGAGCGCCAACAAGCGAGCGCACTCGCCCGAAAGGACATCGCGCACGACGCCGGCAACAGCGGGGCCACGCCTCGTAGCGCCAGAAAAGTCCAGCGATATCACCGGATAGCAAGCATACTCATCCCGATAACGCCCGCCGTCTGCATCCCAAATCTGAGCATCGGCAAACGAGCTCCGACCGGCGCGACCGACCGCAGGACGCTCCAGAAAAGCCCTGAGCATCGACAAGTTCATGCTCTTGCCAAAACCCTCGGGTCGACAGCACACCACAACGGACGCGTCGCAGTCCAACGCATCGGCAATAAACATGGTCTTGTCGACCAGCGTGCAGCAACCAAGAGCCTCCGCATAGTCGTGCATGCCAATGGGCAAAACTGCATCGTCGACACAGCCAATCAAACGCACGTCAAAGCCGGCAGCACAACCATTATTTGCCTGTTCAGACACCAAAACGTTCCCCCTAAATCGCAGCACGACGCCAATTGTAATGACCGCCTCGCGCGTACCGACGACGCCGCGCGAACATATCGGGCAACGGTAGCAACAAGAGGTATGAGGGGGCATAACTAATCGTTGCACAACAAAACGGGGCCCAATGTATTCGCACCGGACCCCGTCCCAACTCTTTAGTTATCTAGCAACCAAGAGGCTACTCCTCCGAGCCGTCCTCCCCAGAAGCTTTCTTCTGCTGATCGAGCTTATGCTTACCACTTACGATAGACGTAGCGCCCAGTGTGGCCAAGCTTGCACTGGCAAGGCTCGCCATAACGATAAGGTCGCCCGTCTTGGGCATGTTACCGCCAGATGACTTGGTCGTTGTAGTCGTCGTGGTTGTAGTGGTCACCGTCTTGGAGTCATTTTGCTCTTGGGCCTGGTTGTCAGCACCGCTCTTGTCGTCGTCTTCGGGCTGTTTCTTTTCGCCCTCGGTCTTGCTCTCGTCCTTCTTCTGAGCAGATTTGTCGTCCTTCTCCTCAGAGCTAGAACCCTTATCAGATTCGGTCTTCTCGGAAGCCTTGTCCTTGGAGTCGCCCTTTGCGGCCTCGGTCTTTTCCGTGGAAACCTGATCAGAGTTGTCCTTGTTCTGGGCCGAGCCGTTATTGACGCCAGCCATCAGCGAAGAACCCAGCGTAGAACCAAGCTGCTCGGAGAAAGAAGGCTTGTTGTCCGGCGAAGCAACGGGAGCGTCCGGCGCCTTATTCGAGTCGTCCTTGGAAGCATCGGAATCAGGGGTTGCGTCAGAGCCGGAGCCGTTGTTAGAGCCGGTGTCAACGGACGAATCGCTCGAGCCGGTAGATGAGTTAGAGGTGTCAGCGCCGGTCGAACCAGAAGCGTCGCTGTCCGTATTGCCGGCAGAGCTTGAAGACGAATCGCCCGCAGCAGAGCCGTTCGAATTGGAGCCGTTCGAGGTAGAGCCGTCGTTGGTAGTGCCACCAGCCGAGCCATTACCGTCAGCATCGGTCGAGGGCGTATCCATCCTGTCATCGTTGGGATCGTCACTCGAGTCGTCATTCGAATCAGGTGTCGGCGAGGGCGCCGGTGTGGGCTCGGGCTGCACGGGCGTCGCAGCGGCTGCCTCGTCCTCGGCGATATAAGCCAAGCAGTCCTTCAGCTCATTCTTATAACGATTCTTCCAGCCCTCATGATACTGGGGCTGGCTCGAATACTTGGTCGCCACGTTATTGACCACGCTGTTGGAGAGCGCCGTCACAAACTCGCGGTCGGACATATCATTGGAAAGATTCGCCCAGCGGAAAAAGTCCCTGCAGCCACCGGTGCCGCACATGTTGGTAATGCTCCACACCATGCCCTTGACGCAATCGGCGCGGCCCGAAATATCAATACCCAGGCCGCTCTTGAGCCACGCCTCGGTCACCGCATAGTACGAGTTGTACGCATACGCATCTTGAAGTGCTGAGAACTCAACAGGATCGGTGTTGTACGCACCTTGGAAGGCATCCTGCGCGATATGGCCCAGCTCGGTGAGCTGGCCGTTCTCGTACATGACATTACTCGTGTTGGAAATCTCGCTGCCGCGATCAATCGCATCCTTGAGCATGCTGTATTTTTCGGGGTTGTAGTTGTAGGCCTGCTTCATAAACGGAATGAGCGACCAACGACGGTCGAACTGGTAATAACCCAGCGCGTTATAGCCGTCACCGTACGAAAAGCCCTGGTTGTAGTTGCCATGGCTCTCGTACTTGGTAAAGTACTTCATCTCGGGAGTCACGTTGACAAACGAAACGCCCTGGACCGACCTCAGTACGCCCGAGAAGGACTGCTGGGTGTAGAGACCCTTATCGATATCGGTGGCATCCGAGGCAACGCCCGGCGTGGGCTCCTCGGCAGCAGCGGGTGCCGGCGCGGAAATGGCGCCAAACGAAAGCGCCAGCGTCAGGCCCGCAACAATCGCGGAATGCTTGGGTTGCATACATCCTCCCTGCATTGGTGTGGTTAAAGTGCAGTTTGCAAAGATAGAAATAAGTATTGCAGCTCGCCCGTTGTTGCACAACAACCCCTCGGTAAACGGCAACAACCCTCCGCGAAATCTTAAGGAATTGCGCTCAACCTACAGCTTAATGTCAAAGTTGATCTCGGGGACGGCAGCTAGGTCTGCCAACGTCACGCCGTCGACGTACTTTTCAATCACGTCGTCCAGACCACGCCAGAACTTGACGGTGGAACACAGGTCACTGCGGGCGCAGCTGTTATCGATGCCGTCGCACGCCACCGGGGCAGTGCTGCCCTCGACGGCGCGCAGGATGTCGCCGGCACGAACCTCGGCCGGGTCCTTGGCCATCATGTAGCCACCGCCCTTGCCGCGCACGCTCTTAAGCAGGTCCGCCTTCATAAGCGGACGAACCAGCTGCTCCAGATACTTTTGCGAGATATGCTCGCGGTCGGCAACCTCGCGCAGGGCAATCTTGCCCTCGGCGTCGCCCAGCGCCGCGATATAGATCATTAGCCGGAGGGCATAGCGGCCCTTGGAAGAAATGAGCATACCTACCCTCCCATCGCATCTGGGACAACATAACCAGGTTTGTTTGTCCCAAATCTTAAGTAAGTGGGACAAACACAACAGGTTATTTTGTCCCAGAATTTGAAAAGTCGAGTGGATTAGTCGGGTTTTCCCTTGACTAACGCCGAACCCATAGTAACTTTATTCCGAGAAGATTCCTAGGGTTTAGTACACCTATGAATACACCATATACAGAGAGGGACAGCATGAGCGCAAATCCGCTGCTTTCCATCGAAGGTCTGACCGCCTCCGTGGACGAGAAGACCATCCTTCACAACGTCAACCTCAACGTCGCCGCCGGCGAGACCCACGTGCTGATGGGACCCAACGGCGCCGGCAAGTCCACCCTCGGCCACCTGGTCATGGGCGACCCCGTCTACACGGTCAACGACGGCCGCATCGTCTTTGACGGCCAGGACATCACCGAGCTCACCACCGACAAGCGCTCGCGCGCCGGCCTGTTCCTGAGCTTCCAGGCCCCGGTCGAGATTCCGGGCGTGCCGCTGTCGAGCTTTTTGCGCGCCAGCATCGCCGGCCGCCCCGGCCTGGAGATGAAGGGCAAGGAGTTCCGCCGTCGCGTCAAGGAGCTCGCGGCCGAGCTCAACATGGACACCGCCTACCTCAACCGCGAGCTGGGCGTGGGCTTCTCGGGCGGCGAGAAGAAGAAGGTCGAGATGCTCCAGCTCCTGCTGCTGCAGCCCAAGCTCGCCATCCTGGACGAAACCGACTCCGGCCTGGACGTCGACGCCCTGTCCACCGTCAGCCACGGCATGGACGCCTACCGCAAGAGCTGCGACGGCTCCATGCTCATCATCACACACAACACGCGCATCCTGGAGCACCTGGATGTCGACCGCGTCCACGTTATGGTCAAGGGCCACATCGTGCGTGAGGACGACGCCTCGCTGATCCCCTGGATCGACAAGAACGGCTTTGAGACCTTCGAGCGCGAGGCCGCCGAACAGCGCGCCCAGGCCGAGACCGCCGCTGCCGAGCAGCAGGCGTAAAGGGGCGACGCAATGACCAAGAACCGCACCGAGGTCGCGGACATCGACCGCAGCCTCTACGACTTCACCTATGGCGAGGAGGGATTCGAGCGCCTCGACGCCGGCATCACGCCCGACATCGTGCGCGAGATCAGCGCCAAGAAGGACGAGCCGCAGTGGATGCTCGACCTGCGCCTCAAGTCCCTCGAGATCTTTAACCGTTTCCCGGATCCGACGTGGGGCCCCTCCATCGAGGGCCTGGACATGGACAACATCGTCACCTACGTGAAGCCCAACACCGATCAAAAGCACGATTGGGATTCCGTGCCCGACGACATCAAGAACACCTTTGAGCGTCTGGGCATCCCGCAGGCCGAGCGTTCGAGTCTGGCCGGCGTGGGTGCGCAGTACGACTCCGAGGTCGTTTACCATAATGTAAAAGAGGAAGTTGCCAAGATGGGTATCGTCTACTCCGGCATTGAGGAGGCCCTGCACGACCCGCAGTGGGAGCCGCTCATCCACGAGAAGTTTATGACGCTCATCCCGCCCACCGACCACAAATTTGCGGCCCTGCACGGCGCCGTATGGTCGGGCGGCTCGTTTGTCTACGTGCCCAAGGGCACCAAGCTCGACTTCCCGCTGCAGAGCTACTTCCGCCTCAACGCCAAGGGCGCCGGCCAGTTTGAGCACACGCTCATCATCGTGGACGGGGGCGCGAGCCTGCACTTCATTGAGGGCTGCTCCGCGCCGAAGTACAACATGGCAAACCTCCACGCTGGCTGCGTGGAGCTGTACGTCAAGAAGGGGGCCAAACTCCGCTACTCGACGATTGAAAACTGGTCGAAGAACATGTACAACCTGAATACCAAGCGTGCGCTGGTGGAAGAGGACGGCACGATCGAGTGGATCTCCGGCTCCTTCGGCTCCCATGTTGGCTGCCTGTACCCCATGAGCATCTTAAAGGGTGACAATTCCCGCATGGAGTTCACTGGCGTTACGTTCGCCGGTGCGGGGCAGAACCTCGATACCGGCGCAAAGGTCGTCCATGTGGGCAAAAATACGAGCTCCTATATGAACACGCGCTCGATCAGCAAAAGCGGCGGCGTGAGCACCTTCCGCTCGAGCGTCGTGGTGGAAAAGAGCGCAAAGGGCGCGAAAAGCGCGGTTTCCTGCCAGTCGCTGATGCTCGATTCTGAATCGCGCTCGGACACCATCCCCGCCATGGACATCAAGACGCGCGACGCCGCCGTGGGCCACGAGGCCAGGATCGGCGCGATCAGCAACGACGCGGTCTTTTACCTGATGAGCCGCGGCATGAGCGAGGAGGATGCCCGCGCCCTGATCGTCAGCGGCTTCGCGGACAACGTGTCCAAGGAGCTGCCGCTGGAATACGCCGTGGAAATGAACAACCTCATCCGCCTTGAGATGAAGGGCAGCATCGGCTGAGCGAAAGGAGCGAACAATATGGAAAAAACGATTTATGTCAACCGTCCCGCTTCGCGCACCTGGAACCGCCTCGGCGTGAACGAGGCCGCCGTCCGC
>USGN01000061.1 GCA_900554255.1 uncultured Collinsella sp.
ATACGTCCGTGCCAGCGGTCGACTAAATTGAGACAATAGAGAAAAGTGTTAGGCTACCGTCCTCTGTGGGGACTGAACGGACAGATGCATATGCCGAGCAAAATCGAAAAGAAGCAAGCCGCCGCAAAGCTGCGCAAGCCGCCGCGCGACTTCTCGTACACGCAGAACCGAGAGCTCAGCTGGCTGCGCTTTGACAACCGCGTGCTTGACGAAGCCTTCGATGAGACCGTTCCGCTGTTCGAGCGTCTAAAGTTCGTATCGATTTTCGAGTCTAACCTCGACGAGTTTCTCATGGTGCGCGTGGGCGGCCTGTCCGATCTGGCGGAGCTCAAAAAACAACCTGTCGACAACAAGAGCAATATGACCGCCTCCGAACAGGTCGATGCTGTCATGGCCGAAATGCCCGGGCTCCTTACCCGTTGGGAGTCCATCTTTAAGAGCATCGAGGGCAAGCTCGACACCTTGGGCGTTCACCGCGCCCGCATCAATTCGCTTACGCCCGAGGAGCGCACCTTTGTTACCCGCTACTTCCAGGCCTACGTGTCGCCGGTCATCTCACCGCTGGTGATCGACCCGCGCCACCCCTTCCCCAACCTGCGCAATGGCGCGCTCTATCTGGCCTGTGGTCTGGACGGTGCCACCGACGAGGAGAGCCTGCTGGGCCTTATCGAGATTCCCGCCTCGATGAACCGCGTGGTCGAGATCCCCTCGCCCACCGGCACCTACTCCTACATCTTGCTCGAGGACGTCATCCTCGCCTGCCTGGACAGCTGCTTTGGCTCCTATAAACCGCTGGATCGTGCGCTGATCCGCGTCACCCGCAACGCTGACATCGATCCGGACGGCGAGGGCGTCGAGGAGGAAGAGGACTACCGCCAGCACATGAAGCGCATTCTCAAGAAGCGCCTGCGCCTGCAGCCGGTAGTGCTCGCGGTCTCGGGATCGCTCGAGAAGGCGACGCTCAAGACTATCCGCAAGGCGCTCGAGCTTTCGCGCCGCTCTGTCTTTACCTGCGATATCCCGCTCGACCTGGGCTACGTCTTTGGCATTGAGGGCAAGATTCCCGAGCACCTGCGCAACGAGCTGCTCTTTACGCCGTTTAGGCCGCAGCCCAATCCCACCATCGACATGACCCGCTCCATCCGCGAGCAGGTGCTGCAGCACGACAAGCTGCTCTTTTATCCCTACGAGGCCATGAACCCCTTCCTGGATCTGGTGCACGAGGCCGCCTACGACCCCGAGTGCATCTCGCTGCGCATCACGCTCTACCGCGTGGCCAAGCAGAGCCGCCTGTGCGAGTCGCTGATCGATGCCGCCGAGAACGGCAAAGAGGTCACGGTGCTCATGGAGCTCCGCGCACGCTTTGACGAGCAGAACAACATCGAGTGGGCCGAGCGTCTGGAAGAGGCAGGCTGCACCGTCATCTATGGTTCCGAGGGCTTTAAATGCCACTCAAAGATCTGCCAGCTCACCTATCGCGAGGGCATGGCGCTAACGCGCCTCACGCTTTTGGGCACCGGCAACTTTAACGAGAAGACGGCCAAACTCTACAGCGACTTTATGCTCATGACAGCCCATCCCGGCATCGGCGAGGACGCCAACCTGTTCTTCCGCAATCTGTCGCTGGGCAACCTGCGCGGCGATTACCGCTTCCTGGGCGTGGCGCCGGTCGGCCTGAAGCCGCTCATCATGCGCGGCCTGGATCGCGAGATCCAGCGCGCCCTCGCTGGCGAGCCCGCCCGCGTGTTCTTTAAGCTCAACTCGCTCACCGACCGCGAGGTCATCGACAAGATCGCCGAGGCATCGTGCGCAGGAGTCCGCGTGGACATGATCATCCGCGGCATCTCGTGCCTCAAGCCGGGCGTTCCTGGCAAGACCGAGAACGTGCATGTCCGTTCTATCGTCGGACGCTTTTTGGAGCACGCCCGTGTTTACGCTTTTGGCGTGGACTCGGACATGATTTACCTGAGCTCGGCAGACATGATGACACGTAACACCGAGCACCGCGTGGAGATCGCCTTCCCTGTGCTCGACCCCACCTGCCGCGCCCTGGTACACGAGTACATGGGCATGCAGCTGCGGGACAACGTGAAGGCCCGCAGCCTCACGAGCGACGGCACCTGGGTCCCCGTGGAGCGTGCAGAGGGTGAGAAACCCTTCAACTCGCAGGAGGCTCTGCTGGAGCGCGCCTATCGCAACGCCGAGGCCGCGCCCGAGCCCGTCATTGAGGCGGAACCTGCCCCCGAGGCCGAGCCGCAGCCAGTAGCACCCAAGGTCCAAGAGGTCCAGGCGACCGTCATTGAGCCCGAGCCTGCACCTGCACCTCAGCCCGATCCGCAGGTCACCAAGCCCGCACCCGAGCTGAACGCCCGTCGCGATAAGCCCACCGGCAAGACCAAGGCCATCGAGCGCCATCGCCCCGGTCGCGTGCGCATGGGACTGGGTCTGATCGGCCTGGGTCTTAAGACGCTCATTACCGGCAAGACGAAATAGTCGTTTGTAGAAGCAGTTTGTAGAAGCGCCCCGCATTTGAGGAAAGCCTCGGATGCGGGGCGCTTTTCCCTGCTACCATGGTGCGGACAACAACGCGAATGACAGGCAGGGATATGAAGCTCACTATAGAATCGATGACCTACGGAGCCGACGGGCTGGCGCACGCCGACAACGGCAAGGCCGTCTTTGTGCAGGGCGCCGTGGCAGGCGACACCGTCGAGGCCGAGGTCGTACAGGACGGCAAGTCGTTCATGCGCGCCCGCACCACCGAGATTCTGGAGCCAAGCCCCGATCGCGTTCAGCCTCCCTGCCCCTTCGTGGGCATCTGCGGCGGCTGCTCGTGGGGCAATCTCTCACGCGCGACACAGCTCGCCGCCAAGGAGCAAAACCTGCGTTCCACGCTCGAGCGCATCGGCAAGTTCGCTCCTGAGCAGGTCGATGAGTTGGTACAGCCCATCTGCCACACCAAGGACGACTGGGGCTACCGCAATAAAATCGAGCTCGAACCGACCGTCGTCAACGGTCGCGTGCGCCTTGGCATGCACGGTGTCGATCCTCGCAAGATCGTGACCTTCGATTCGTGCCCGTTGTTCGACAAACGCTTCCCCAAGGCACTCAAATCGGTCGTCGGCGCGCTCAATTATCTGAGCGGCAGCCACGACCTGGGCCTTGAGCGCGTGGGCATTCGCGCCTCGCGTCGCACCAAGGCACTCGAGGTGGCGCTCTGGACGCCTACGGGCTCTTTCCCGCGCTCGCAAGTCTCGCGCGTGTTGGCAGACGCCGCGCACCCCACAAGTGTCGTGCGCGTGATGAGCAAGGGCGAAAAGAAGGCCCGCCGTGTCTCCAAGGTCGAAATGCTCGCCGGAGAGGGCTCATGGACCGAGAATATCGCCGAGGGTCAGATGCGCTTGTCTGCCCCGTCTTTTTTCCAGGTCAACACCAAGGGTGCCGAGATTTTGATCGAGCTTGTCATGGAAGCGCTCGACCCGCAGGAAGACGAGCTTGCCGTGGACCTGTACTGCGGTGCCGGCACCTTTACCCTGCCGCTCGCCCGCCGCTGCGACTTTGTCGCCGCCGTCGAGGCCTACGGCCCGGCCGTGCGCGACCTGCGCCGTAACCTCGAGATCAACAAGCTCGACAACGTCGACGTCATCGGCGGCGATGCCGTGCGCGAGTTCCCCGACCAGGACGCCGATGTCCTGGTGGTCGATCCGCCACGCGCGGGCCTGGCGCCCGAGGCCATCGACCTCATCGCCAGCACGAGTGCGCGCGATGTCGCCTATGTGAGCTGCGACCCTGCCACCCTGGCGCGCGACCTTAAGCGCTTTGTCGAGGAAGGCACCTTCTCCCCCGTCAAGATCACACCAGTCGACCTGTTCCCGCAAACCTTCCACTGCGAAACCGTCGTCCACCTTAGGCGCAACTAGCCACTTAATCATTGCTCAGAAAAATCATTGGGAAATCGAGCGTGGCAAGCGGAGGTCTTCGGGGTATAAGACGGCTAATTGTATGCCGCTTTTTGAAAGGAACCCTTATGCCCAGCGTTGCCGTTCTTGCCGCCGATGGCTTTGAAACGATTGAATGCCTGACCATGGTCGATGTCATGCGTCGCGGCGGCGTGCGTGCCACGCTCGTCTCGATCATGCCCACGCGCGAGGTCGTAAGCTCGCTGCAGATTCCCGTAACTTGCGACGCACTCTTTGACGAGATCGACTTTGACGAGTACGACTGCGTCGTGCTGCCCGGCGGCCTGCCCGGTGCCACCAACCTGCGCGCCGATCAGCGCGTCTGCGACGTGGCCTGCGAGTTCGCCGCGACCAAGTACGTCGCCGCCATCTGCGCCGCCCCGTTTATCCTGGGTGAGCTTGACCTGCTCGAGGGACGCCACGCCACGTGCTTCCCCGGCTTTGAGAAGAGTTTTCCCGAGGGCGCCTATACCGGCGACAAGGTCACGCAAGACGGCAACATCATCACCGCCAGCGGCATGGCCCAGTCGCTCCCCTTTGCGCTTGAGCTGCTGCGCACGCTCGCCGGCGACAAGGCCGTCGAGAAGGTCGCCGAGGGCATCCAACTATGATTTTGGCTTCGCAATCGCCGCGCCGCATCGAGTTGATGCGCGAGGCAGGCTACAACATTCGCGTGATTCCCGCGGATATCGACGAAACGCCCTTTGATGGCGAGGCCCCGCTCACGCTTGTCGAGCGCTTGGCACGCGCCAAGGCGGCTGCCGTTGCTGCCGAGTATGCCGAACCCAATGAGCTGACGGTCGCGGCCGACACCATCGTCACCTTTGACGGCAAGATTCTGGGCAAGCCAGCAACCGAGGACGAGGCGCGCACCATGCTCCGTGAGCTTTCGGGCCGCACGCACCAGGTCGCAACCGGCGTCTGCATCGTTAAGACAGGCGATACGGCCGCCCCGCATGCCGCCGAGAGCCTGTCCTTTGTCGATGTGACCAACGTGACGTTCTACGAGCTCACCGACGAGCAGATCGAGCACTACGTTGCCTCGGGTGAGCCCATGGATAAGGCAGGCGCCTACGGCATCCAGGGCACAGGCGGCCGCATGCTCGTGAACGATATTTCGGGCGACTTCTATAACGTGGTGGGCCTACCCATCGCCCGCGTCGCACGTGCCATTCAAAAACTCTCGTAATTGCATCTGGCGCTGGGTATTCCCCAGCGCCTACAATTTCGGCGTACCGTACGGATCCCGACCGGGCATAAGGCCCGGCGGAAAACCGATAGGAGTTAAACATGGATACACTGCTCGAGGCCATTGACGTCTGCGATGTCGATGGCTTTTGCTATGGCAACTATACGGACGAGGAGGCCGGCACCGGTTGCACCGTAATTGTGGCAACCGAAGGCGCAACGGGCGGCGTTGACGTTCGCGGCGGCGCCCCGGCATCGCGCGAGACCGATTTGCTGCGTCCCGAGAACACCGTCGACAAGGTCCACGCCGTCTGCCTTTCGGGCGGATCGGCCTTTGGCCTCGAGGCTGCAAGCGGCGTCGCTCGCGAGCTTGAGAGCCGCGGCATCGGCCTTCCCGTCGGCCCCACGCAGGTGCCTATCGTGTGCTCCAGCTGTATCTTCGACCTCGCCTTTGGTAACCCCACCGTTCGCCCCGACATTGAGGCCGGCATCGCCGCCGTGCGCGAAGCACTCGACAACACCCCCACCAAGCTCGAACAGGGCAACGTAGGCGCCGGCACGGGCGCTACCGTGGGTAAGCTCATGGGCCCCGCTACCTGCATGAAGGCCGGCCTTGGCGCTGCCGCCGTGGCGCTCGGCCCCATCAAGGTGGGCGCCGTGGTCTCGGTCAACGCCTGCGGCAACGTTGTCGACCCCTTCACCGGCGAGTGGGTCGCCGGTATGCGCGCCGCAGCCGATAGCGACCAAATCGTCGACATGGAACTCGCAGCCTTTGCCGCCGCCGGATCCATGCAGATGCCGCTCGACCGCACCAACACCACCATCAGCTGCATCGTCACCAACGTGAAGCTCACTAAGGCGCAGGCCACCAAGGTCTCCCAGATGGCCGCAGACGCCTACGCACACGCCATCCGTCCCACGCACACCACCAACGACGGCGACACTATCTACACCCTCGCCAGCGGCAAACTAGACGCTCAGACAAGCGCCGCCGTTCCCTTGGACCTGTTGGGCATGCTCGCCGTAAGGGCTTTGCAAACCGCCATCGTAAACGGAGCCAAAACCGCCAAAACCTCCCACGGCATCCCCGGCGCCGCGAAGTAACCCCACTCGACCGTCGGTCGGAGGCGGGCGGGCATTACGTTTGCTGCTCTACAGTCCTATGCAAGACGAAGGCCACATTAAGTGGCCTTCTTTGCGTGCGGAACTCGCGACAAACGTAATGCCCGCCCGTCTCCGACCGACTACCAACTAATATTTTTTCAGCCCAGGCCCCTGTGTACCGCGCGTCTAAGATCTTCAAATTCAAATAATCCGACAATCGATTCTTATAGCAAAGGCCCCTTGGCCTTTAGTTTGATACAAGTTCCGCACGAGCCGGAAAGCACTTAATGTGCTTTCCGTGCGAGCAGGACTGTTCGCAGTAGCAAACTAAAGGCCAAGGGGTCCAGTCAACCTATCAGCAGCGATTACTCAGCAGCTAGTTGAATTTGAAGATCTTTGAGGCAAGACGGTATAGGCCGAGTGTGGTTTTGTCTCCGGCCCGTCCACGCAGGTTGGTAAAGAATCCGACCACGCCGTAGCGAGCGCGACGATACATGCGCTCGTCGTAGGCCTTCAAATCATTCCACAGCGTCTTTAGGCGCTCGTCGGCGCAATCTTCCTCAGAAAGCTTGGTGAGAACCGAGCAGATCGCCATCATCATGGTGAAGTAGCCCATCATGTACGAACGCAGGCGCGACGACTCGACATCGCTGTACAGGTGGTACGACTCCATCATGATACGCGTAACACGGAACTGCTGGTCCAGACGCTTGACCATCGTGGCCTCGTTGACACTCTGGCCCTCGCGACCGATAAAGTAGCGATAGAGGTCGATGTCGGCGTAGTACATGGTCTTGCAACGCGGCAACGGCACATAGGCGTAGATGTTGTCCACATAGAAC
>USGN01000062.1 GCA_900554255.1 uncultured Collinsella sp.
CGAGCGGACGTCGGCATCCAGGCTGCGGCAGATCTGGCGCGAGTCGATGACGATGATCTTGCCGGCGCGGCGTGCCTCGGCGTAACCGTCCAGGTGGATCTTGAACCAACTGTCTTCGAACGCGGCGTTATGCGCCATGTACGGGTACTTCTTCATAAGTTTGAGCAGCTGCTTCTGCAGTTCCTTGTTCTCGCGGAATGGTTTTTTGCCGTCGATGTCGTCCCAGGTAATGTGATGGATGTTCGATAGCGGCACATCCTCGCCGCGGTAGATGTCGGGCAGGCCGCAGTAGTGTGCCTCGGCGTCATGCGGGACGGCGTCGCTGGTGAGCTCCATGATCTCCCAGCCCACGTTGATGATATAGCCGCGCTCGGGTGCACGGCCGGTGGTCTCGATGTCGATACCGAGCACGGTGCCCTGGATGGGCTTGCGGGCGTAGGCCACGCCGAGCGCGTCGCGGTCGCCGCGGATTTCGCGCATAACGGACGCGGCGGTGCGCTTTTGCATCTTGCCGATGGCGGCGCAGGTGTCGGCATCGGACAGGCCGCGCGAAAGCGTCGCGGGCGTCACGTTGCGCAGGCGTGCCTCGCCAATCTGGTCGCACAGGTCGCGGTTGCGGTCAGCCAGGTCGCGCACGGTGGCAAAGTCGAAGCTGGGGTCGCCCTCGGCGGTAAAGTACTCGGTTTCGAGCACCTTAAGGGCCTCTTCGCCCTTCTGGCGCTCGGACTCCATAGCGCCGTGATCGCCATAGATAAACATGGGAATAAACGGCTGGCGCTCGTATTCGAGTGCTTGTGAAACGTTCATATAACTGCTCCTTGGACGGGCCGCACCGCGCGGCTCGGGTTCATTGAGATGTGGCGAGATGATAGTTTACCATGGGCAACTATTGGCATCGCGCCTAGGACAACTACAATACCCTAGTTGACCGCTAGGACTTTTACAATGCTGCCGAAAGACATGAAAGGTTCCATCCGTCATGGATTTGCTGATTGATATTCTGCTCGACGCCGGCAAGGACACGCTCTCGCTGGTGCCGTTTTTGTTGGTGACGTATCTGGCCCTCGAGACCTTGGAGCACGTCGCGGGCGACCGCGTTAACGGGGCCATCAAGCGCGCCGGTGCCGCGGGCCCCGTGGTTGGCTCGTTGCTGGGCATGGTGCCGCAGTGCGGCTTTTCGGCAATGGCGGCCACGCTGTATGCCGGTCGTGTCGTGACCTTGGGCACGTTGGTGGCGGTGTTCCTTTCGACCTCCGATGAGATGCTGCCGCTGTTGCTCGCCGAGCAGGTGCCCGTGCAGACCATGGCGATGCTTTTGGCTTCGAAGGCACTGATCGCGCTGATCACGGGCTTTATCGTGGACGCCGCCATTCGCGGCCTGCGTCGTAATGCCCGCGCGCATGCGGCGATTCGCCGTACCGTGCTGGGGGCCGCTGCTAATTCGGCTCATGTGAACTGCGCGCACGACGACCACAGCGGCGGTGACATCATCGACGAGGTGGCCGAGGCGGGCGTGAGCGCCGACCACATCCACGAGTTGTGCGAGCGCGACCATTGCGGTTGCGATGAAGACGAGGACGAGCACGAACACGGACATGGCCACGATCACGGTCATGAGGGCGAACATGAACACCATGATGGTCACGGTCACTCTCATTCCCACGAAGGGACGCCTGTCCTGTCGATCATCCGCAGCGCGATCTCGCACACCGTGCAGGTCTCGGTATTCATTTTTCTGGTGACGCTGATTCTGGTCGCCGTACTCGAGACGTTCGGCGAGTCCGCAATCGAGCAGTTCCTGCGCGGTAACGAGACGCTTGCGGTCCTGGGCTCGGCACTCGTCGGCCTGATCCCCAACTGCTCGGCTAGCGTCGTTATCACGCAGCTGTACCTGGAGGGCGCGCTACAGCTGGCGCCGATGCTCGCCGGCACGCTCATTTCCGCCGGTGTGGGCTACCTGGTGCTGTTCCGCACCAACCGCAGCGCCCGCGAAAACGTCCTGTTCCTGATCATGATGTACGTCATCGGTGCCGGCTGGGGCCTCATCCTATCCGCCTTCGGCCTCTAAGTGGGCCTAACAAAACGGGTTTCAAAATAGCCATGCTCGGCGCCTGCACAATGCGGCGACGCATGGCATTTTGAAACCCGTTTTTTGTTGAGCCATGGATTTTGAGCGCTCACACCGCCCAAAGCAAAAAGCAGATTTCCGGACATGTCCCAAAAATCTACCTTGGTTAGCGCAGCAGCTCGGTGAGGTTGCGTTTAAAGCGAGCGCGATCTTCGCTGGTGAAGGCTGCCGGCCCGCGGGTGCGACCGCCAGCGCGACGCACCTTCTTTTCCTCGTGGCGAATAAACAACTGCATGTCGATGGTCGCTTTGTCGTAGACGCGCCCGCGCACACCGATGGCGGCGGCATCGCGCCCGAGCACCATGCTCGCCAAGCCAATGTCCTGCGTCACGACCACGTCGCCCGCCTGCAGGCGTTCGACAATGGCAAAGTCGGCGCTGTCGGCGCCCACGCTCACATCGAGCGTCGTGACCCAAAATCCGCGTCGAGCGTGCTCAGCATCGCGCGGGTCGTCGCGGCGAATGTGCCGTTCTAGGTTTTGCGTGCTGTTGCCGGCGATAACAACGGCGACGCCCGCCCGCCGCGCGCAGTCAATCGACTCGCGCGTGACCGGGCAGGCGTCGGCATCAATAAAGAGCGTTCGCGGCATCTAGTGCACCAGTTTGCCAAATTGAATAGCGCGAACAATCAGCGTAACGCCAAACACCAGCAGTGCGGCGCCGCTAAAGATGACGAGCATCTTGGCCGACCACAGCGGATAGATAAACACGAACATGCCGGCGATGATGGAGAGTGCGCCGCTCAGGATGGCGAGGGCGCGGTTGGACGAAAGCTCGGACTCCAGAATGGACATGACACCTTCGACAATCCAGCCAAAGCCGGCCACGATAACCACCATCGTGGTGAGCGTCGCGGTCGAGAAGGCCTGGTTGCGCAGGATTATGACGCCGCCCAAGATAATGAGTAGGTTGGAGATGATGCTCGTCACGCGCCAGCCGGTGGGCAGCAGCGGCTCAAAAATGGCAGTGAACAGCCTGATGGCAGCAGTGATTACAAAGTAAAAACCCAGGACAGTCGTCAAAAAGACGAGGGACTTGGCGGGTGCAAAAAGCAGCGCGATACCAGCAATGAGCGCTAAGACGCCCGTGATGGCGTAGATCCAGCGTATGGCCTTGACGGCTTTGCCCGCCATGCTTTTCTCGTCAAATCCAAACTGGCTCGATTTTTGGTCATCGTTCTTAAAGATGCCCATAATGTCTCCTTTCCGTGCGGCGTAAGCCTTGATCGTTACAACCAGTATCGCCTAAAGGCGCTGGCGTATGGGTCGGAGAGGGCGAAACGTAACCCAAAGGCCCCGAATTGTTTCCGTTGTTCCCCACGTCGCGATTTTCTATTCAACAGGTGTAGAACATTGCAGCCCTGTTCGTTATTGCCTACGTTTTAGGTTAGATTTTCCTAAGAACAATTGCCCGAAATTGGGGGTCCCTATGAACGAAACAGTTCCCGCGGCGCCGGTAAGCGCTGAGTCGATGGCAAAGCAGGGTTGCGAAAAGCTCGGCTTGAACGCGTTTGATGCGTTGGTTCGCCGCGCCCGTACGTGCCGTCGCTTTGACGAGTCCATGCGCGTGCCGCGCGAGTTTTTGCTCGAGCTGGCGGAACTTGCGCACCTGGCTCCCTGTGGTGCCAATGCTCAGCGTCTGCGTTTTCATGTGGTGAGCGGTGCCGTGGATTGCGCGCGCGTATTTGATGAGCTTGCATGGGCCGGTGCGCTTAAGGATTGGCCGGGTCCTGCCGAGGGTGAGCGCCCGACCGGCTACATCGCGATTTTGGCTGAGCGCGCCGTTCCGGGCAAGCCAGCCGCTCCCATTACCGAGGTCGACACGGGCATTGCCGCGCAGACGATGATGCTCGCCGCCCGCAGCGCCACGCCCGAGGTGGCAGCCTGCATGTTCAAGGCCTTTACGCCCCACGCGATCGATGCCATGGGGCTCGATAACGACAAATATGAGCTCAAGCTGATCATGGCGTTTGGCGTTCCGGCCGAGACACAGGTGATCGATGCGATCGATTCCAACCCCGACGGCTCCATCAATTATTGGCGCGACGAGGCGCAGGTGCACCACGTACCCAAGCGTCCGCTTGCCGACGTGCTGCTGTAGTTGTGCGTCGTTGCGGCGCAATCCGGCGGCAAAATCACCACAAAGACTCCTGTCCCCTTTGTGGTGGTACGAGGGGAGGGTGTGTGGCAGATCTGTATTTGGTGCGGCATGGGCAGACTGAGCTCAATGTGCAGAGCATTTTGCAGGGCTGGCACGATTCGCCGCTTACGGCGCGCGGGCGCGAGCAGGCGCTGACGGCGCGTACGGCGTTTGCGGCGCGTGGCGTGGCCTTTGATCATGTGTATTCCTCGCCGTTGGGCCGGGCGCGGCATACGGCCGAGCTTATCGTTGGCGAGGGCCGTTCCATTGAGCTGGTCGATGACCTGCGTGAGTGGCATTTTGGCTCGCTGGAGGGCACATCAAATCGCGAGATGCCGCCGCAGCCCTGGGGCGATTATCCGGTGGCCTTTGGCGGCGAGTCGGAAGTGCAGCTTCAGTCGCGCATGGTCGCGGCGCTGTCCCGCATCATGGCCAGGCCGCAACACGACTGCGTGCTGGCGGTTTCCCACGGCTCAGCCTGCCAGGAGTTTCTTGAGTATGTGACTGGCGAGGGAGAGCTACCCGACAACGGTGCCGTGCTTCATTTTGGCTATTGCGACGGGGCGTTTTCGCTCTTGTGTTGGTAACGAACGAAAGGACCCCTATGAATAAAGACCTGTATCTGGTTCGTCATGGGCAGACAATATTCAACCTTAAGCGCATCATTCAGGGTTGGAGTGACTCGCCGCTTACGCAGCTGGGCTGCGATCAGGCGGCGCGCGCCGGTATGTTTTTGCGCGCACGCGGCATTGAGCCCGATCATGCTTACACCTCCACACTTCATCGCACCGAGCAGACTATCGCCAACTTGTGGCCGGGCTTGGCGTACGAGCGCCTGGACGGCCTGCGCGAGTGGTTCTTTGGCGACTTTGAGGCCGAGCGCGTGGTGCTCATGCCCGAGCGCCCGTGGCGCGACTTCTATTGCCAGTTTGGCGGCGAGGGCCAGATGCAAGTGCGCGAGCGCATGGTGGCGACGCTGACCGAGCTTATGCAGCGTCCGGACCATATGTGCGTGCTCGCGGTAAGCCATGGCTCGGCCATCAAGGAGTTCATGGACCACGTGAGGGGTGCGGCGGCCGACGAGCGCGATCGCGTGCCGGGCAACTGCTCGGTGCTGCATTTCGTGTTTAACGACGAGGCCGGCACGTTTGAGCTGATTGAGATTTTTACGCAGGAGGATTACGCGCGCGAGCTGGGGCTTGAACCGCTTGTGGCTACTGCAGGTCCGCAGCGCGGATAACGCGAGCGCGGCGGCACGGGTCGCCGGCATAACTTCTCGACGCAAAAGGGGCGGAGATGCATGTACCTGCTGCATCTCCGCCCCCTGTTTGTTGAGCTGCCGATTTTTGTGCTGGACGGTCTGGTCTTGCTAGAACCGCGCGACCTGGTGCGTGAGCAGACCTGTCGGAACCTGCGGCGCGCCGCCGCTGACCTGCGCAGCGGGGAAGAGCACGGCAACGGTAAAGTTGAACGGCTCCTTGCCGGTGTACGTTCCGGCGGAACGGGCCTCATCGGCCAGCAGCTGCGACGCCCCGGTCAGCGCGGCAGCGTAGGCGGGGTCGTCGGCCAGTGCCGGCTCCGGTGCTTGGTCGAGCATAGCGCGGATGGCCCCGACGGCGTCCTCGCGCTTGACCTCCCACGCGCGGTGCGTAATGCCCGCGGGGTCGGTGACGGCGTAGAGCGACGCGCCCTCTTTGGCGGCGCCCAGGATGATATCCATGACGGGCGAGGCCTCGTAGGCGAGCGACACGGGGCGCGGCTGCACCTTGAGCTCGGCGATCGCGCGCGCGGCGGCGGCCACGTCAGCGCTGGCATCGCCCTTGCCACCCGCAAGTACACTCGTCGGGCAGATCGCCACGACACCCGTCACACGTCCCGGCTCGCCCGAGCATTCGTACACGTAATACGCCGCACCCGGGTCCTTGAGCATCAGGCCATCGGCAATGGCTCCGCGCAGAGCATCGTTGCCGCTCAGGATGCTGCCCATTGCGGGCAACGCCTCGAGCACGCGGTCCTGAGCCGGGCGGATGCAGGGAAACGGAAGTGCTTTCATGGGCGGTCCTAACGCACGAGTCGGTTTGTTCGCGGCTTATTATGCCCCAACTTGGCCGCTCGCGTCCCAGAGCACGTTATCGGCGAGCGCGATTAGCACCTGCTGACAACGAACGATATCGGCGTGGGGCACATATTCGTTGGGCTTGTGCGCGAGCGCGAGCGACCCGGGACCGTAGCTCATGCAATTGCGGTTGTCTGTCTTGCCGGCAATGACGGCGGTGTCGGTGTAGCCGGTAAAGAAGCCGACGGTCGTGTCCGCCCCCGTCACGTCATCGGCGGCACGCTTGAGCGCTGCTAGAAGGGGAGAGTTCGGGTCGCGCTCGATGGCGGGGCGGTCGCCCGTCACGGTGTAGCTGCCATGGCAACCGGGAACGGCGGCTTCGGCGCCGGCGATGGCCTGCTCTACCATGCGCGTCGCGGCGGCCGTATCGGTCGGCGGGGTCAGGCGCATGTCGACCCAGACTTTGGCGCGGTCGGGCACGACATAGGGGCGATATCCGCCCTCGATTTGGCCAAACGTGATGGTCGAAGGCCCCAGCTCATCGTGCGCGGGCAGCGCCACAAACGCGCGACGGAGCGAACACACGACCTCGGCCATGGCGGCGACGGCATCCGCGCCCTTCCAAGGCTGGCTCGCATGCGCCGTGACGCCGGTCATCTCGATC
>USGN01000063.1 GCA_900554255.1 uncultured Collinsella sp.
AAGAAGGGGGAGGCCTCGCGGCCTCCCCCTTTTTGCGTTGTATACACGTTGTGCTTTGGGACCTACCTCCCCCGTATGCGCTCTTACTCTTTGGCTGTATTTTGAGTCCTTCTTTTGTATTTGCGCGATAATAACTCCCATTGGCGTTAGGGAGGACTTGATGTTTACCGTTTTTGTCTTGGGCAATATTGCTTCGGGTAAGTCGACGGCCTGCCGCTATTTCGAATCTCGTGGCGCTATGCTTATCGATCTGGATGAGCTTGCAAAATCTCTGTATGTGCCGGGCTCTGATATCGTCAATACTCTCGCGGATGAATTCGGTTGGGACATTTTGGATGAGGAAGGCGGCATTCGCCGCAGCATCCTCGCTTCTCGAGCTTTCGCTTCTCCTGATTCGGTCGCACGGCTCAATGGCATCGTGCATCCCGTTCTGATTGAACAGCTTTCGCTTAGGATTCTCGATCCGGTTTGTTGTACGGTTTCATCTCCCCGTTATCCCTTTGCGGTGGTCGAGGTTTCTGCTCCGACTGGTTTTGAGGATGCATTTGGCTTGGCTGATGAAATTCTGGTCATCAGCGCCCCTTTGTCAGTTCGTCGCGAGCGCGCTATTCAACGTGGCATGGAGCCATCCGATTTCGATGCTCGTTCTGCTTGCCAGCCCGATGAGTCTGCGCTGTGCAATCTCGCTACAACGGTGATTGATAATGCCGCAGGCGATAATTCGCTCTTTGAGCAGCTTGACTCATGGCTTGCATGCCACGGGTTTATAGATACTCCGGATAAGGAGGAGGCCGATGCCTAAGGCACGTTTCTTTACGTGGTATCGCGTGGCGCCACTTGCCGTTGTGTTCGTCTTCGGCCTTATTTCGCTCGTCTACTCGTGTGCCCCTGCCGCTTTCTTTAAGCCGCTGTATCCGATTGACTACGAGGCGTATGTAAAGCAATCCAGTATTTCGCATAATCTGGATCCGTATCTGGTGTGCGCTGTCATTAAGTCGGAATCGAATTGGGATCCCGAGGCTGAGTCGAATCAAGGTGCTCAGGGATTGATGCAGCTGATGCCCGAGACTGCCCAGGATATGATTGCCAAGGGCCTTGTCGACGGAGGGGAGTATTCGGCCGACAATCTTAACGATCCGGCTACGAATATCGAGTTTGGCTGCGCATACCTCTCGTATCTTCTTGCCTATTTCAACGGGTCGACGGATAGTGCCATCGCCGCCTATAACGCCGGCATGGGCAATGTCGACGGATGGGCGCAGCAGGGTACGTCGCTTCATAATGCAATTACCTTTCCCGAGACGCAGGCGTATCTGATTCGTGTCAATAATGCCTGGGCTCGCTACAAGACCCTCTATCCCGATCGGTTCGTATAGGACTATGCCTGCCGCCTGCGTATACTGCAGATATATGAGTTAGGAGTATCCATGGCGGAATTTGAAGTAGAACGCGTTGGTGGTGAACTTAAGCGCTTTGGCGTTGAAGGCTCTGACGTGCTGTTTAAGGTCGTTTCTCCCTATGAGCCTGCCGGTTCCCAGCCTAAAGCCATTGAGTCGCTTGTGCAGGGCGTGAGGGACGGAGACCGCTATCAGGTTTTGCTGGGCGTGACTGGTTCGGGCAAGACCTTCACGATGGCAAAGACTATTGAGGCCCTGGGAAAGCCGACGCTGGTCATGGCTCCCAATAAAACGCTTGCCGCTCAGCTCGCGAGCGAGCTCAAGGAATTCTTCCCTGACAACGCCGTGGTCTATTTTGTGTCGTACTACGATTACTATCAACCCGAGGCGTATGTGCCGCAAAGCGATACGTATATCGAGAAAGACTCCTCGATTAACGAAGAGGTCGAGATGCTGCGCCATCAGGCGACGGCATCGCTGCTATCTCGACGCGATGTGATCGTCGTCGCATCGGTCTCGTGTATCTATGGCATTGGCTCTCCTGAGGACTATGCGGGTCTGGCTCCAAACGTCGACAAGAAGGTGCCGCTCGAGCGCGATGACTTTATCCATGCACTTATCGACATTCAATATGATCGCAATGACTATGACCTGGCACGCGGCACGTTCCGCGTGCGCGGCGATGTTGTCGACGTGTATCCGCCTTATGCCGAGCATCCGTTGCGGTTTGAGTTCTTTGGCGACGAGGTCGAGCTGATTGCCGAGATCGATGAGGTCACCGGTGAGATGCTTCGTGAGTACGAGGCCATCCCCGTATGGCCGGCATCGCACTACGTGACCGAGAAGCCGAAGGTCAAGGCGGCTCTGAAATCGATCAGCGAAGAGTGCGAGAAGCGTGTGGCCGAGCTCAAGGCGACTGATAAGCTGCTCGAGGCGCAGCGTCTGCAGCAGCGCACCGACTATGATCTCGAGATGCTCGAGACCATGGGTTTTTGTAACGGCATCGAGAACTACTCGCGTCATCTGGACGGTCGCAAGCCGGGTGAGCCGCCGTTTACCCTAATCGATTACTTTCCCAAGGACATGCTCTGCATCATCGATGAGAGCCATGTGACGGTGCCGCAGATTCGCGGCATGCACGAAGGTGACCGCTCGCGTAAGGTGACGCTGGTGGAACACGGTTTTCGCCTGCCCTCGGCGCTCGATAACCGCCCGCTTCGTTTCGATGAGTTTGAGGCAAGGATACCCCAGTTTATCTATGTTTCGGCCACGCCGGGCGATTACGAGCTGCGGGTGAGCCAGAACGACGTTGAGCAGATTATTCGTCCGACCGGCCTGCTCGACCCCAAGATCGATGTGCGTCCGGTTCGTGGGCAGATTGACGATCTTGAGGACGAGATTCGCGAGCGCGTTGCCCGCAAGGAGCGCGTGCTGGTGACCACGTTGACCAAGCGCATGGCCGAGGACCTGACCGACCATCTGCTTGATGCCGGCATTAAGGTCAATTACATGCACTCTGATACGGCGACAATGGACCGTGTCGAGATCCTGCGAACGCTGCGCGAGGGCAAGATTGATGTTCTCGTTGGCATCAACCTGCTTCGCGAGGGTCTAGACCTTCCCGAGGTCTCGCTGGTGGCAATTCTCGATGCCGATAAGGAAGGCTTCTTGCGCAACCGCCGTTCGCTGATTCAGACGATTGGCCGCGCGGCCCGTAACGCCGATGGTGAAGTCATCATGTATGCGGACGTTGTGACCGATTCGATGAAAGAGGCCATCGAGGAGACGCAGCGTCGTCGCGAGATTCAGATGGCATATAACGAAGAGCATGGCATTGTGCCTAGGACGGTGCGCAAGGCCATCAACGACATCTCAAGTTTTATTGCCGAGGCCGAAAAAACTGTGGGTTCCAAGGGGCGCTCGAAGGGCGACTCTCTTGGTCATGGCGCATTCTATACGCCCGATGAGTCGGGCGAGGGCGGCGTGCCGGAAACGGTGGCGCCCGAGCAGTCACTTGCGGAGCAGTTGGAAGAACTGCCGCATGACGAGCTTGTGCGGATCGTCGAAACCATGGAAGAGGATATGCGTAACGCTTCTGCCGCCATGGACTTTGAGGAGGCGGCGCGCCTGCGCGATGCTGTCGTTCAGATTCGGGCGATGCTCGAGGGTGCGTCTGAGGACGAGACGATCGAGCGTTTACGTTCGCAGGCCCGCAAGGGTTCGACGTTCGCATCGGGCAGAAAACGCCAGGGTGCACGGTTTAAGAAATAGCAAATAGGCCCCGAGTTCCCTGTGGAGCTCGGGGCCTATGTCTTTTGCGCGCTGGAATTCGTGCGTTAGAGGTCTGCGATCAGGGCTTCGGCACAACGAATGCCGTCGGTGGCCGCGCTCATGATGCCGCCGGCATATCCAGCTCCCTCACCGCAAGGGTAGAGGCCCGGGGTCGACACGGCATGGCACGTTCGGTCTCGGGTGACGGTGACCGGTGAGCTCGAACGAGTCTCCACGCCGGTAAGAACGGCATCGGGACGGTCGTAGCCTCGTAGCTTTTTTCCGAGTAGGGGAAGTCCCAAGCGGAGCGACTCGACGATATGCTGCGGCAGGGCTTCGTCAATTGCCGTCCAGGTCACACCGAGCGGATAGGTGGGCTTTACCTTTCCGGGCGCCTTGCTGGCGCGTCCTGCGAGGAAATCTCCGACGAGTTGTGCCGGTGCGTTCCAGTTGGAACCGCCCAGGCGATAGGCGGCCGCCTCGCAGGCACGCTGGAGCTCGATGCCGGCGAGCGGGTCATCGTTGGGAAGGTCCTCAGGCGTGACGTTAACGAGCAAGGCGGCATTTGCGTTGCGTCCGTCGCGGGCATTGAGGCTAGCGCCGTTGACGCACAGGTGGCCCTGCTCGGAAGAGGCGGCGACAACCTGTCCGCCGGGGCACATGCAAAACGAGAACACGCTGCGGCCGTTGGGAAGATGGGCAACAAGTTTGTAAGGGGCCGCCCCGAGCGCTGGATGTCCCGCCGAGGCTCCATATTGGGCTCGATCGATGTCGCGCTGCGGATGCTCGATGCGAACGCCCATGGCAAAGGTCTTTTGTGCGAGGGCCACGTTGTGGTCCTTAAGGAGCTCAAAAATATCGCGAGCAGAATGCCCGCAGGCGAGGATGAGGTGCTTTGTCTCGATTGGCTCGCAAGCGGCGTCTTGGGACGATTGGACATCAATACCGGTAATGGCGCCAGGCGCGTCGATGTGGATGTCGACGAGCTTTGTTCGATAACGGACGACACCTCCGAGCTGCTCGATGCGCTGGGATATAGCGGTGACAACCGTGGGAAGGATGTCGGAGCCAATGTGCGGCTTGGCATCCCACAGAATATCGCGGGGCGCACCAGCCTCGACGAAGGTTTCGAGGATAAGGCGATGGGCGGGATTTTTTGTTCCTGTATTGAGCTTGCCGTCCGAGAAGGTCCCCGCGCCGCCCAGACCAAACTGGATATTACTCTCGGGGTCGAGGATGCGCTCCTTTAGAAAGAGGTCGATCGCATGCGAGCGGCGAAATGCCGGGTCGCCGCGCTCGATGAGCAAGGGTTTAAGACCTGCTTCGGCGAGCGTAAGCGCAGCGAAAAGGCCGGCGCATCCGGCGCCGACGACGACGGGGCGCTCTTTGGGTGCGCCGGAAACGGGGGAGGGGAATGAAGACCCATCGTCTTCTATCGCGCGTACGCGCGAGCGGTCACGCTCGGAAACGCTGTCGGCCGCTTCTCGCTCGAGGTGGGGACTGGTCAGCTCAACACGAAAGCTCAGGATAAAATGGACGTCTCGTTTTTTGCGTCGATTGACTTGCGGTGGAGCTCGATGGACTTGATCTCGGAGTCCTTGCAACGTAGGACGCGCTTGGCGACTCGCTTGCCAACAATGAGGCAGGCATTTTCATCGCCAGCTTCATCGAGCGAAGCGTTGACTTGGGTGATTTCGATCATCGAGGTCTCCTTAGAGGCAAGAAAGAGGCCGTCCGGTATCCCAGACGGCCCGAACGCGTTTTTGATTATAGACTGCGCGGCTATAGGCTGCTTGCAGCGCGAATGCCCGAGAGCCATGCCCACGCAAGGTTAAAGCCTCCGCAATCGGCGTCGATGTCGAGCGCTTCGCCGCAGACGTAAAGCGGGGCGTCGACAACGCTGCGCGCGCGTAGACTGGGTGTTGAGATGCTCTCGACAGATATGCCACCACGCGTGACCTGCGCCGAGCGCTCCTCGGCGGTTCCTTCGACGAGCAACTTAAAGTGCTTGAGGATCGAGACCAGGTGGATGACATCGTTGGAGCCTGGATGGCACTGCTCGAACGTCGTGCAGACGACGCGGGAGAGTTGCGGGGCAAGCATGCCGTCGAGCCAACGGGGATTGCGGGGCGAAAAGCCGCCGAGCAGTTCAACGCGCCGGTTGAGCATATCGAGCAGCTCGTCTTTGGAGAGGTCGGGGAAAACGTCGAGCAGGATCGTATCGCCGCGCTGGATACGACGGGAGAGGTTGAAGACAGCGACGCCCGAGATGCCGAAGGCTCGAAACAGAACTTCACCGTCTTCGTGCCAGAGCTCATTATGATTGCGGGCGAGCGTCAAGCGGGCGCGGACGCGCAGGCCATCCAGCGTCTTGAGTGCCGCCCGATCGCCGACGACCGTTGCCGATACGGGGCAGAGGATGGGGCGCAGCGAAGTGAGGGGGAGGCGAAACGTATCGGCGATACCGGTGGGGTTGCCGCCCGTGGCGATAATTACGGCATGTGCCTGCAGGGCCTCGTTCTTGCGAGGGACATCGGCGAGCGCTTTCCGAAGCGAGCGGAGCTCCGATTTTCGGTCGTCGTGCTTTTTTGCCTTGAGCGCCCGCGCTGGACGGTCTATTTGGAGTGTCCAGCCTTCGGAAGCTTTGTGTGCCGAGGCAACGTTGGCTCCGCAGATTAAGGTGATACCCAGGCGGTCGCAAACATTGAGAAGTGCGTCGCGCACCGATTCGGCGCGAAGGGAGCGCGGGTACAGCCGGCCTTCCTCGGAGGTTGTCATGATGCCCAGCGAGGAGAAGAAACCCATAAGCTCTTGTTCGGGTTGGGGGCCCATGACGGATTCGACGAATGCGGGGTGGTTATACCGCTGAGGATCAATCGATTCGTTGGAGAGGTTGCAGCGGCCGTTACCGGTCGCAAGGAGCTTAAGGCCGCAGGCGACATCGCGCTCAACGATGCAGACGCTTTTGCCAGCGCGTGCGGCCGTAATGGCGGCGGCGAGGCCTGAAGCCCCGCCGCCGATTACCAGGACGTCATAGAAGGCGCTCGTGTTCACTTAGGCCTCGTCGGTCTCGTGCGGGGTAATAGCCTCGACGGCAGAGACTGCCTTGGGCAACATGCCATCGGGCAGCGCGGTCTCGACCTCGCCCTTATCGCAGGCCTCGGCGAGTGCCGGATTAATGGGAAGCTGGCCCAAGATGTCGAGGTTATAGCGCTCTGCGACCTCGGGGAGCTTGCTCTTGCCAAAGACCTCGA
>USGN01000064.1 GCA_900554255.1 uncultured Collinsella sp.
GAGCCGGTCGAGGAACTGCTGCAGAACCTGGCTCAGCAGGGTCTGCTTGCACCTGGCGCTTTTGCCCTGTTTGAGCATGCCGCCGCCGATGCGGGCGCGCATCCGGTAGGCTTTGAGACTGTACGTAAGAAGCGCTACGGCATTACCTCGGTCGACCTGCTTCGTTGGGTCGGCGATGACGACGGTGGGGGCGACAGCGCCGGCGCAGATGCCGACAACAACGATGCCACGACGTTTCAGGAGGACGCCCATGAATGACACCATCAACCGCGTGATCGTCCCGGGCACCTTCGATCCCATCACGTTTGGCCATATCGATGTGATTCGCCGCGCCCGCCGCATCTTTCCCAGCGTGATCGTCGCTGTTGCCGAGTCGCAGGGTAAAAACGGCGTGGGCACCACGTTTATGCTCGATGAGCGCGTGGCGCTGGCCCGCGAGGCGCTCGGTGATATCGACGGCGTCGAGGTCCTGCCCTTTACCGGCCTCTTGGTCGACTTCGCTCGCGAGCAGGGGGCGGGGGCCGTGGTCAAGGGCCTGCGCGCCATGACCGACTTTGAATATGAGCTGCAGCAGGCCGACCTTAACTATCGCCTGGATAGCGAGCTGGAGTCCATCTTTGTCATGAGTGCGCCGCAGTACGGCTATATCTCGAGCTCGGTTGTTCGCCAGATCGCCTCGCTCGGCAGCGATGTATCGACGTTTGTCCCGTCCAACGTGGTCGAAGCGCTCAAACATCGCTTTTCGTGACGTTTCTTATTGCCTGGTGGCATGTGGTAAACTAACACGATGATATGTTACCTATGAAAGGAGACCGGATGCCGGGCGAGAATTTTCCTGGCGATAGGATCGTCAGCTTGGTCGATGAGCTCGAAGGGCTGATCGAGGAAGCCAAGCCGCCTTTCGGCAAGAACGCTCAGTTCAAGGTCATCGACGCCGACGTGTTCTTCAACATCCTCGACGAGATCCGCATGAGCTATCCCGAGGAATGGCAGAAGTCCCGCCGTATCCTCAAGGAGCGCGAGGAGCTTATGGCTTCCGCCGCCGCTCAGGCCGATTCCATCATCGCCGATGCTCAACAGCAGGCCCTCACCATTGCTGGTGAGCAGGAGATCGTCCGCTTAGCGCAGCAGCAGGCCGACGACATCCGCGATCGTGCCCAGCAGTACGAGCGCGAGACTCGCTATGCCGCCGAGGATTACGCCGAGCAGGTCTTTACGCACCTCGAGGAGAACCTCAAGAGCCTGACCGGCACCGTCACCCGTTGTCGCCAGCAGCTTAACGAGGGTGCCGCCCAGCAGAATGGTCAGTGGTAATGGCTGAGTTCCCGAACGTTACCGTCGATCTTTCCGAGCAGCTCGAGTTTCCCGGAGACTCGTATCCGCTGACCGGCAAGGTCGATGTCGCCGCCTATACGGTGGGCGAGAAGGAGTACCAGCTGCAGGACGGCATTGACTACGACGTGGTCTTTACCAATGCCGGCACCGGTGTTCTGCTTACGGGCATGGTCCGCGCGCACGCAACCGGTGAGTGCGACCGTTGCCTGGAGCCCGCTTCGTTTGATATCGCCGGTGAGATTGAGGAATTCTATCTCTTTAACGAGCCCGAGGACCCCGAGGCCTACGAAGACGGCTACGAGCTCCTGGGTGAGGACCGCATCGTCGATCTGGGTGAGCCCATCAACGACGCGGTCGTCATGGACACGCCGTTCGTTGTCCTGTGCAAGCCCGATTGTCGCGGCCTGTGCCCCACCTGCGGCATCAATCTCAACGTCGAGCAATGCGATTGCGCCGCCCAGGCAGAGGCAGAATGGGCCGCTGCCACGGAAAATCCATTTGCAGCATTGAAGAATCTCAAGCTTGACGAGTAAAACTGTGGTAGTATCGCTACTTGCGCGTAATCGCCACACTGGATAGTTCATAAGGAAGGTCACTATGCCCGTACCTAAACAAAAGCAGGGTCGTATCCGCACTCACACCCGCCGTTCCGCCAACATGAAGATCTCGGCTGCGGCTCAGTCCACGTGCCCCCGTTGCGGCGCTGTTAAGCTTCCGCACCACGTGTGCCCCAGCTGCGGTTTCTACAAGGACCGCGAGGTTATCGTTACCGAGTAACGGTATACTCTGGATGCGATGCCGTTCCAAATGGAACCACAATGGCCGGCTCAATGAGTCGGCCATTTTTGTATAAGGAGCATGTATATGAGTAACGTTCGCGTTTGTGTAGACGTTGTGGGTGGAGACGAGAAGCCCCAGGTTGTCCTCGACGGTATCGAGGCGGCGCTTGCGGCGGATCCCGATATCGAGGTCTTGGCCGTCGGCCCCGCAGAGATCGTGAACCCCTTTGCCGCGGCTCACGCTCGCGTTGAGGCCTTGGAGGCACCCGATGTCATCGCCATGGATGACGATCCCATTCGAGCCGTGATGACCAAGCGCAAGTCCTCGATCGTGCTTGCCTGCCGTGCTATCAAGAAGGGTAACGCGGATGCGTTCTTCTCTGCCGGCTCCACCGGCGCCATGACCGCTGCCGCTACCGCCTACGTGACGCCATTTAGGTATCAGGCCGAGGGCAAGAAGCAGCCGGTGCGTCCGTGCCTCACCAATGCACTGCCCAACCGCGCCGGCGGCCTGACGGTCCTGTGCGACATGGGCGCCAACCCCGATGTCGAGGTCGACGACATGGTACGTTTTGCCCAGATGGGTAGTGCCTATGCGCGCGTCGTCTTGGGCATTGAGCATCCCCGCGTCGGTCTGCTCGGCAACGGTACCGAGGATGAGAAGGGCTCCAACTTTACCAAGGCGTGCTTCCCTGCCATGAAGGCCGCCGTCCCCGGCTTTGTGGGCAACTGCGAGGGTACCGACCTGACCTCGGGTAACTTTGACGTCGTCGTTGCCGACGGCATGTCGGGCAACATCGCGCTCAAGGCGACCGAGGGCGCCGCTAAGTTTTTGCTGCAAGAGCTCAAGGGTGCCTTTATGGCTTCGCTCGGCACCAAGATTGCCGCGCTGCTCATCAAAAAGCAGATGCGCGAGATCAAGGCAAAGCTCTCGGGCGATGCTAAGGGCGGCGCCATTCTGCTGGGCCTGCGTGGCGTGGTCCTCATCGGCCACGGTGCCACCTCGGTCGAGGCCGTCAAAAACGGGACACTCGCCGCGGCGGAGGCCGTGCGCGCCGGGCTGGTCGAGAATGTCGCCAACTCTATGGACGGTATCGTTTTATAACAGCGGCGTTATGCGTCTTGGGGCGCACGTCGTGGGGTAGAATCAGAACCGTGTCTTGGTACCGCCCGGGCGGTACCATTCTTTTGGTATTCATGCACTATGAGAGGAAGCGCTATGGACCGCTCCGAAATCTTCGACAAGATCGCCGAGGTCGCTGCTGACGTTCTGGGCGTCGATGTCGCTGACATTAGCGACGAGACTACCTTTGACGATCTCGATGCCGATTCGCTCGAGCGTCTGCAGCTGGTGACGGCCATCGAGGACGAGTTCGACCTCGAGATCGATGACGAGACCCTGCTGTCGCTCAACTCTGTCGCCGACGCTGTCGACGCTATTGAAAACGCCAAGGAGGCCTAAGTCTTGGCTTTATCTCAACGACTCGCGCGCGCCCAGGAAATCCTGGGCCACGAGTTCAATAACAAGGTGCTGCTGCGCGCGGCGCTTACGCACCCCTCTGCCGTGGAAGGTCAGCCCGTCTCGGCGAGCTATGAGCGCCTTGAGTTTTTGGGCGATTCCATTTTGGGTGCCGTGGTTGCCCGCTCGCTCTTCGAGTCCTATCCGGAGTTTGACGAGGGCAAGCTTACGCGCCTGAAGGTGTCGCTCGTCTCGGGTGCCACGCTGTCCGAGGTGTCTCATGAGCTGGGCATCGACGACATCATCATCTTTGGTGCCTCCGAGACCGGTACCGGTGCGCGCGGCCTGCATTCGGCGCTCGAGAACGTCTACGAGTCGCTCGTGGGCGCGCTGTACCTGGATGCCGGCTGGGATACGGCGGCGGAGTTCATCCACCGTACGCTCAAGCCGCACCTGGCCTCCGAGCGTGCCGAGCACCCCGCGAACCCCAAGTCGTTCTTGCAGGAGTGCGTGCAGGCAGACGGCCACGAGCCTCCCGCGTATAAGCTCGTTGGCTCCGAGGGCCCGGCGCACGCACCGACCTTTACCGCCGTGGTGCTCATCGACGGTATTCGCCAGGGCCGCGGCACCGGTTCCTCCAAGAAGGAGGCCGAGGGGGCCGCTGCACTCGAGGCACTCGACCGCATGGGTTACACCACCAACGGCGTGATTCTCAACAAGAAGCCTGTTTAAGCGAGGAACCGTGTATCTCAAGTCCCTCACGCTCAAAGGGTTCAAGTCGTTTGCCGACCGCGCCCATATGACGTTTGAGCCGGGCCTGACCGTCATCGTCGGTCCCAACGGCTCGGGAAAATCGAACATCTCCGACTCGATTCTGTGGGTCCTGGGCGAGCAGAGCGCCAAACAGCTGCGCGGCCAGGCTATGGAAGACGTCATCTTCTCGGGCTCGTCGGCGCGCAAGCCGGTGGGTGTGGCCGAGGTCACGCTGGTGCTCGATAACTCGGACCATATGCTGCCCGTCGACTTTGACGAGGTCGCCATCACCCGTCGTATGTATCGCTCGGGCGAAAGCGAGTACCTCATCAACTCGAGCCCGTGCCGCCTGATGGACATTCAGGACATCCTGCACGATTCGGGACTGGGCAAAGATACGCATTCCATCATTAGTCAGGGCAAGCTCGATGCCATTTTGCAGAGCCGCCCCGAGGAGCGCCGTGCCCTCATTGAGGAGGCTGCCGGCATCTCCAAGCACAAGCGCCGCAAGGAGCGTGCGCTCAAAAAGATTAAATCGATGGACGAGCACCTGACCCGTGCCCGCGACATCAATAAGGAGATCGCCCGTCAGTTGCGGCCGCTGGAGCGTCAGGTCGATCGCGCGCGCAAGTACAAAGAGCTGTCCTCTCGCGCGAACGAACTTACGCAGATGCTGGCCGTCGACGAGCTTCGTTCGCTGCAGTCGCAGTGGAACGACTTGGAGAGCCGCTCCAAGGAAGGCGCCGCCGAGCTGGAGCTTGCGCAGTACCGCATGGGCGAAAAGGAGCGCGAGCTCGAGAAGCTCCAAGTTATGCTCGAGGAAAAGGGCCTGTTTGTGGGCGACCTGGGCGAGCAACGCCGCCATATGCAAGATGTGGTCGGCCGCATTAACTCCGACATGCGCCTGCTCGAGGAAAAGGGCCACAACATGGTGTCGCGCCTGTCCGACATGCGCGGCCAGATCTCGAGCTCCGAGCATCAGCGTCGTCGCGTGGTCGAGGAGCTCGAGGATGCGCGTGCCCAGCTCGAGGAAGTGACCGGCGCGCATATGCAGGCCCAGGAGGACGTCGACGCCGCTGGTCCTGCCGCCGCCGAGCTCCACGAGCGGCGCGTGGCGCTCGACAATCAGATTTCGAAGCTTACGCGCGAACAACGCGATGTGCAGCGCGTAGCCGATAACGCCGCGCTCGAGCTCGCCAAGGTGAAGGATTCCTTGAGCAATGCCGAGGTCGAGGACAACATGTATGCCTCGCGCCTGGAGCAGATCGATGAGCAGCTCGAGGAGGTCACGGCATCGCTTGATAGCCGCCGCAACCGTGCTGAGGAGCTCGAAGGCGCGCTCGACCAGGCTCGTCAAGCCCAGTGCGATGCGCGCGAGGCCACCGAGACGGCACGCGCTGCCCTCAAGGACCTGCGTGCCCGCGAGAGCGAGGCGCGCAACAAGCTGTCCGAGGTGCGCTCGGAGCTTGCCAGCCAAAAGAAACTCGATGCCCGCATGGCCGACAGCTCGCCGCTCGTTAGCCGTCTGGTGGGCGCGCTGGGCGACGACGTCTCGGGCCGTCTGGGCGATGTGCTCGAGGCACCGCGTGAGCTTGAGGGCCTGGTTGAGCAACTGCTCGCCGGCGATATCGATGCCCTGTTGTTCGATAACGCCGCTACGCTTGAGCGTGCCGGCCGCGCTGCCCTGGACCAGAAGAAGGCCTCGGGCGAGGCGCTGCTGGTGGCGCGCAGCGTGAGCGGCTCTGCGGCCGCCGAGGGTGCCGCCGGTACCCGTCTTGTTGATCGTCTGTCCGCGCGTGCGGGCTACGGTCCGGTCGTCGAGGCATTGCTCGGCGGCTATTACGTGGTCGATGACCTTTCTGCCGCCCTGGCCGCGCCCGTCGTTGACGGCGTGACCTACGTGACGCCCGATGGTGCCCGCGTTGCCTGCGGCGGCCTGGTTCGCGTGGGGGTCGATGCCGGCGAGGCTTCGGGCGCCCTGGAGCGCAAGCGTCGCATCCGCGAGCTGGAAGGCCTGGAGCCCGATCTTGCTACCGTGTTTGAGCATGTTTCTGATCAGGTCGTCGAGGCCAACGCCGCCGTTGAGGAGGCCCGTGCCGCCGAGGGCGATGCTGCCGGCGAGATTGCCCGTCTTGAGGGCGAGCGCCGCTCGCTGCTCTCCGAGATCGGCCGCCTGGAGCAGAGTGCCAACAACGCCGAGGTCGAGCGCGTGCGTATTTCCAAGCGCCGCGAGCAGGCTGCCGAGGCCGTTCGTGCCGCACGTCCGCGCGTGGATGAACTTACCCGTTCGCGTGACGAGGCCCGTGCGCAGGCGAGCGACTTGGGCTTGCAGATTGCCGAGGCCAATGATGAGCTCGATCGCGTGCGTCGCGACGATTCCGAGGCCGCCGGTAAGCTCGCCGACGCTAAGGTACGCCTGGCTCAGACGAGCGAGCGCCTGCGTTCGCTGAAGGGCCGCGTGCCCGATCTTGAACATCGCCTGGAGGGCATCGACCGTCGTATCCGCGGGACGCGTCAGGCCTCGCGCTCGCTCGAGCTGCTTCGCCTTCGCGTCGATCCCATGCACGAGCGCTATTCTGC
>USGN01000065.1 GCA_900554255.1 uncultured Collinsella sp.
TTCTCTTTAGAAACTAGAGCGCTCTAAATGAATATGCATTCGAATAATGTGATATTGAGCGAATCGATCGGCTCGAGGATGGGGTCGAGCCGTTTTGCCGCCCGGCGAACCGAATCTCATGCTCTGCGTTTTCCCAGATAAAACCTGCCAAAACAAACCTGTCCCTTTTTGGTAGGTTTTTGCCTTGGGAGCGGTACCATACAGGCAATGTTTAAACGAGAAAGGTGGGCTCCCATGGAACCTAAGCAGTATTACATCGGCATCGACGTCGGCGGCACTTCGGTTAAGGAGGGCCTGTTCGACGAGGACGGTAACCTGCTGGCCAAGGCCAGTGTGCCTACGCCTCCCATCGTTGACGCCGCGGGCTTTGCCGCAGTGACCGAGGCTATCGACCAGGTGGTCGCCAAAGCCCAGATTCCGCGGGCCTTTGTGGCGGGCATTGGCCTGGCCGTTCCGTGCCCCATCCCGGCATCGGGCGATGCCAAGGTCAAGGCCAACATTGCCATCAACCTGCCCGAGCTGAGGATCGCCATTCAAAAGCACTGCCCCGACGCGGTCGTTAAGTATGAGAACGATGCCAACGCCGCTGCCATGGGCGAGGCCTGGCTCGGTTCTGCCAAGGGCGTGCAGAACGTGGTGATGGTCACCATCGGTACCGGCGTGGGCGGCGGCGTTATCGTTAACGGCGATGTGGTATCGGGCGTTGTGGGCGCCGGCGGCGAGATTGGCCACATGTGCCTGAACCCGGCCGAGGAGCGTACCTGCGGCTGCGGTGGCCATGGCCACCTGGAGCAGTATTCCAGCGCCACCGGCGTGGTGAGCAAATACCTTGCTGAGTGCAAGAAGGCGGGCGTCGAGCCCATCGAGCTCACCGGCCCCTCAGATTCCAAGGACGTGTTCCAGGCCTGCCGCGAGGGCGACAAGCTCGCACTGGCAGCTGCCGATACCATGGCCGACTATCTCGGCCGCGCTCTGGCGCTTATCGCCAACGTGGTCGACCCCGAGATGTTCCTGATCGGTGGTGGCGCGTCCGCTTCGGCCGATGTCTACCTCGACGCCGTTCGCGAGCACTTCCAGCGCTACGCGCTTTCCGCCTCGCGCGAGACGCCCATTAAGGTCGCTTCGCTCGGCAACGACGCCGGCATCATCGGCGCCGCCTACGTAGCTCTGCGCGCCGCCGGTAAATAGCTGGTGCAAGGGGGTCAGGTTACTTTGCACCAACACGGTGTAAAAGGGACAGCCTTGGCCCCCGTGCCTGCCCCAAAATATGCCGTGGCCCTTCCGTCTGCGAAGGCTCGGCATCGGCGTGCTACCATAGCTACGTCCAAGTACACATATCAAGTGGAGGATATCCATGGCAAACGTTCTTGTCTTTGGTCACCAGAACCCCGATAACGACGCCATCATGAGCGCCGTCGTCCTGTCCCAGCTGCTCAACCAGGTTGAGTATGCCGGCAACACTTACGAAGCCTGCGCCCTGGGCCAGCTTCCGGCAGAGTCCGCCAAGCTGCTCGCCGACGCCGGCATTGCCGAGCCCCGCGTGATCGAGTCCGTCGAGGCCGGTCAGCTCGTCGTCCTCACCGACCACAACGAGTCCGCCCAGTCCGTCGCCGGTCTTAAGGACGCTACGGTCTTTGGCGTTGTCGACCATCACCGCATCGGCGACTTTGAGACCGCCGGCCCGCTGCACTACATCTGCCTGCCCTGGGGCTCCAGCTGCACCATCGTCACCAAGCTCGCCGGCGTGCTCGGCGTTGAGCTTTCCGACGTCCAGGCCAAGCTGCTGCTCTCGGCCATGATGACCGACACGCTCATGCTCAAGAGCCCCACCACCACCGATGTCGACCGCGCCGTCGCCGCCAAGCTCGGCGAGCAGGTGGGCGTCGACCCGGTCAAGTTTGGCATGGAGGTCTTCCTCACCCGTCCGTCCGGCTCCTTCACCGCAGCCGAGATGGTCGGCAACGACATCAAGATGTTCGAGCCCGCCGGCAAGAAGCTGCTCATCGGCCAGTATGAGACCGTCGACAAGAGTCGTGCGCTCGGCATGATCGACGAGATTCGCGAGGCCATGCGCGCTTACGCCGCCGAGAAGGGTGCTGACGGCATCGTCCTGTGCATCACCGACATCATGGAGGAGGGCTCGCAGGTCCTGCTCGAGGGCGAGACCGAGGCTGCTCAGAAGGGCCTGGGCATTGCCGACGAGCACGACGGCGTCTGGATGCCGGGCGTCCTCTCCCGTAAGAAGCAGGTCGCTGCCCCCATCATGGCCGCCTGCTAGGTTTAGTTGACCAAACGCCACGACCGGATCGCGGACGCCCCGCGCTCCGGTCGTTTTTTTTGTGCACGGCGCCGCATCGTCTCTTGGACAGGCGTGCCCGTGCCGTTGAGCAAATAATGTTCAACCTGTGGTTCCGCTTTTCGGCCGCGCCTGCGCGCTTGTCGTGCAGGGTAGGCTAGATGCAAGCGTAATACGTTAGAGCGCGGCGCCGCCACTTGGGCGGGCCGTGCTTTTTTAAGACGGGAGCCATCCCGTGAAAGGAGCCGCCCATGGCAGCAACTGAGCAGCTGTTCAACGTTCGTGAGCGCAAGCGCTTTGAGCGTCACGATATCTGGGAGCGCATCGCCGAGAACGGCACGATTTCCGCCGCCGTCATGGTCTTCGCCGCCATCGCCGCCGTCATTTGCGCTAATACCGATGCCTACGAGGCCATCCATCACTTTTTGGAGACCCCGTTGTATGTGGGTCTGGGCAACCTTACGGCCGGTCTTACCGTTGAGCTTTTCGTCAACGACTTCCTCATGGCGATTTTCTTTTTGCTGGTGGGCATTGAGCTTAAGTACGAGATGACGGTCGGCGAGCTCAAGAATCCGCGTCAGGCCATGCTTCCCATGCTGGCGGCCGTGGGCGGCGTCGTCGTTCCCGCCTGCATCTACCTGATCTTTAACCATGCCGGCGCCCACAACGGTTGGGCCATCCCCATGGCAACCGATATTGCCTTTGCGCTGGGCGTGCTGTCGCTTTTGGGCAATCGCGTGTCCAACGGCGTGCGCGTGTTCTTCTCGACGCTCGCCATCGCCGACGACCTCATCTCCATCGCCGCCATCGCCATCTTCTACGGTCAGAGCCCCAATCCGTTTTGGTTGGGCGCCGCCGCGCTTGTGACCTGCGCGCTCGTGTGGCTCAACAAGACGCAGCATTACCGCCTTGCCCCGTATTCGGTACTGGGTCTGCTGTTGTGGTTCTGCATGTTCAAGAGCGGCGTACATGCCACACTTGCTGGCGTCATCTTGGCCTTTACCATCCCGGCCAAGTGCGGCGTTAAGCTCGATAGCCTCACCGATTGGTTGGGCGAGTGCCTGCCGCTGCTCGATGACCGCTACGACGACGAGGCACACATCTTGGGCCAGCATGACTTTACCGTCTCGACCACCAAGGTCGAGCGCGTCATGCACCGCGTGACCCCGCCGCTCATCCGCATGGAGCGTCTGATCTCCACGCCGGTCAACTTTGTGATCCTGCCGATCTTTGCGTTCGTCAACGCACAGGTTCGCCTGGTGGGCGTGGACATGAGCACGCTGCTCACCGACCCGGTGACGCTCGGCGTGTACTTTGGCATGCTGCTGGGCAAGCCGATCGGCATCTTTGGCATGACGTTCGCCCTGGTTAAGCTCAAGGTTTGCCAGTTGCCGCGCAACGTCAACTGGCACATGATCGCTGGCGTGGGTATTCTGGGCGGCATCGGCTTTACCATGTCGATCCTCATCAGCGGCCTCGCCTTCCCGACGGCCCAGTTTGAGGTTCTGGCTGCCAAGGCCGCCATCCTTGCCGGTTCGGTCACCGCCGCCGTGCTCGGCATGATCTACATGAGCGTGGTCTGCAAACACCCCGCGCCCAAGGGCGAATAAGAGCGTAAAACCGGGGCCGGACGTGCCCCCGGATACCCACGTGTGCAAAAAACGCCGTTTGTGAGTACTGTCACAAACGGCGTTTCATTTTATGCACGAAAAATAATGGACATAATCATGCAATCTGTACGTTAACGAGTAATCGCTTGACTCCAATTTGGCGACAGCTACCGCTCGGAAAGAAAATTCAGGCGCAAAAACGCCGATTTGGGGCCTGAATCGCTGCTACTAAAAAGGTAACAGTACTCATATTTGCTCTTTTTTGCACACGGGCCCGATGACCGGGTTATTCCACGGTGCCGTAGACGGCGCCCCAGCCGTGGGCGGCCAAGGCGGAGTTGAGCTGGTCGCAAAGTGATTGGCGGTCGTAATAGCCGGGCGGTAGCAGGTTGACGATCTCCATGAGATCGGGCGCCAGGTCCAAGATTTCGGCCTGTACGATCAGATCCAGGCGGTCGATGGCGTGGCGGTCGTAAAACAGTCCGTCGACCAGGCGCTGCAGGTCGCCGAACTCCTCGGCCTGGAACGATCCATACTCCATAGTGCCTCCTTGGGCGCCCCACGCCGGCATGCGCGGCGATTCGTAATTTATTGCGATGGACTTAATCTATCACGGCTTCATAACGTTGCGGCGGTGGCGGTCTATACTTAGACGAACTGCAACGTACCGCTTCGCGAAAGGTCGCACCCCATGCAGACGATCTACCAGAAGATGGAAACCACCGAACTCGATGCCGCCATCGAGGCGCTCAAAGCCGAGGTCGCCGAGGTCAAGGCCAAGGGCCTGGCGCTCGATATGGCTCGCGGCAAGCCGTCGCCCTCCCAGGTGGACATCTCGCGCCCCATGCTCGATATCCTCAATGCCGACGCCGATCTGCACGATGGCAACGTCGACTGCTCCAACTACGGCTGCTTCGAGGGCATTCCCTCGGCACGTAAGTTGGCAGGGGAGTTCCTGGGCTGCCCCGCCGAGCAGACGCTCGTGCTGGGTTCGTCGAGCCTGCTGATCGAGCATGACATCGCCGGCATGTTCTGGCGTTGCGGCTCGTGCGGCAGCGAGCCCTGGGAGGCTTACGAGGCCGCGCACGACGGCAAGAAGGTCAAGTTCCTGTGCCCCGTTCCCGGCTACGATCGCCACTTTGGCATCACCGCCGACTTGGGCATCGAGAACGTCCCCGTCGCGATGACTGACAACGGCCCCGACATGGACGAGATCGAGCGCCTCGTTGCCGCCGACGATTCCATCAAGGGTATCTGGTGCGTGCCCAAGTATTCCAACCCCACGGGCATCACCTTTAGCGAGGATACCGTGCGCCGCCTGGTCGAGATGCCCACAGCCGCGCCCGATTTCCGTATCTTCTGGGACAACGCCTACTGCGTGCACGACCTGTACGACGAGACCGACGAGCTCGCAAACATCTTTGACCTCGCTCGCGCGGCGGGCACCGAGGACCGCGTGGTGGCCTTTGCCTCGACGTCCAAGATCACCTTCCCGGGCGCCGGCATCGGCTTTATCGGCGCGAGCCCCGCGGTCATCGCCGAGTTCTCCAAGCGCCTGAAGGCCGGCCTCATCAGCGCCGACAAGCTCAACCAGCTGCGTCACGTGCGCTTCCTTCCCACCATCGAGGCGGTCAAGGAGCACATGAAAAAGCATGCCGAGTTCCTGCGTCCGCGCTTTGAGGCAGTCGAGCGCAAGCTCACCGAGGGCTTGGGCGACACGGGCTGTGCCACCTGGACGCACCCGCGCGGTGGCTACTTTGTGAGCTTCGATGGTCCCGAGGGCTCGGCCCAGAAGGTCGCCGCGCTTTGCGCCGACCTGGGCGTCAAGCTCACGCCGGCCGGTGCTACCTGGCCCTATGGCAAGGACCCGCGCGACACTAACATCCGCATCGCGCCGAGCTATCCCACGGTCGAGGACCTGGAGGCCGCGCTCGATGTGCTGGTGCTGGCCGTTAAGCTCGTCGCTGCCGAGCTTGCGCGTGCCGAGCGCGCCTAACGCGCGGCTTCCCGTACTATCCGCACTTTCGATACGTAAAGGAGCGTATACATGGATTTGGGTATTTCCACCAACCCCACGCCAGAGCTCTACACCATTAAGGTAACCGGCGAGATCGATATCTCTAACGCCGATAGCCTGCGCAATGCCATCGACCTGGCGCTCGAGCAGCCCACTGAGGCCGTTGAGCTCGATTTTGCCCAGGTGAGCTACATCGACTCGACGGGCATTGGCGTGCTCGTGGGCGCCGCGCACCACGCGGTCGACCACGGCAAGCGCTTTAGCTGCACCAATGTGCAGCCCCCGGTGATGCGCGTGGTTCAGCTGTTGGGTGTCGACCAGGAGATTTCGATCACCGCTGCATAATCTTTACCCCCAAAAGGGCGTGCCGTTTGGCATATGTTTGTGATGCGCTCGGACGTTTTGGCGTCCGGGCGCTATACTTGACCGAATGAATAGACGAGTTCCGGCCGAATGGCGCGGTGCGGGCTCGACTCACATCGAGCCTTGGAGGTATGTGTGTTTGGTATTGGAGAGGGTGAGCTCGCGATCATCGTGGTCTTCGGCTTTTTGCTGTTTGGCCCGGATAAGCTCCCACAGATGGGCCGCACGATCGGCCGTGCCATCCGTCAGTTCCGCGAGACGCAGGAAAAGATGACGGCCGTTGTTCAGTCCGAGATTATCGATCCGGTGAGCGAGGCCGCGTCGGCCCCGGTCAAGCCCAAGAAGGCTGCTGCGACCGACGACGATTCCGATGCGGACGAGGATGCCGCCGAGACGGCAGCGCCCGCCAAGAAGGAGACCTTTGCCGAGCGTCGCGCCCGTCTTGCTGCCGAGAAGGCCGCAAGCGAGAGTGCCGCTGAGGGAGAAGGTGCTGCCGAGGAGACTGAAGCCGAGGGTCCCGACGCCGGGTCTGCCGATGCCGCCGTCGAGCCCGAGCCTGCTGCAGAGCCGGAGCCCGAGCCCGAGCCGGCAGAG
>USGN01000066.1 GCA_900554255.1 uncultured Collinsella sp.
TCGATGGGGCCAACCATGACCGCCTTTTTCGAAAATCGACAGGCCTTCTACCTGCGGTTTTATTTTTCGTTTTCCCGGCATGGTTGAGGGTATCCAATTAAACGTAGTAGATAGGCCCGTTTTGTGGCATACGACCCATTCAAGCCCAATCTCGAAGGCTAAAGAGAGCCTCTCATCCGCACCTGCGAGCGAAAACCAAATAAAATGAAAGGCAAATGGAAAGCCCGTTTGACGAGCGGAGAACATATGCGCGACGTAACCGAAAGCGACTGGAAGCTGTTTAAGAAAATGCTTCCTCAATGGCAAGAACGTTATATGGAAAAGCTCATCGGCCAGTACGTTGAGATGCTGAACGGCGACAGCGAAGCGTCCAGTAGATTTTGGGCACTAGAAGAGCGCCTCAATAGAGACAAGCTGTCCTCAGGCGTAATTGCAAACGACATTCGCCGCAGCACAATGCACCGCGAGATAGCCAATTTGCTTATCGACAGCGTGATCACCCTTGACGACCTTGACGGTTTTACCGAAGACATTAAGAGCTATGCGCAACACTGGATTGGCCAGTAAGAGCACTGAACGACAGACATCCCCAGCAAAACGGGGCAAACGCTGGGCCACCTAATGGTTGTCCGGCGTTTGCCCAGATAAAACCTGCCAAAATATACCTGTCCCTTTTTGGCAGGTTACTCGGCGCTCTTGAGGGCGCCGACCATGTCGATCTTGTTGAGCGTTCGATTGGTGGCAAGGTTGACGATAAACGTAAAGGCAAAGGCCAGCACCACGGCAAGCACATAGCTCAGCGGCTCGACCTCAACGTCAAAGTACAGCGATGGCATCTGCAGGATGTAGGTAAAGCTCTCGGCCAGCAAGCCGCCTAACGGCACGCCCAGAGCGGCGCCAATCGCCGTGAGAATCAACGTCTCCTTGTTGACGTAGTGGTGCACCTCGCCGCGACGGAAGCCCAACACCTTAATGGTCGCCAGCTCGCGCTCGCGTTCGGAGATATTCGTGTTGGACAGCGTAAACACCACCACAAACGATAGGCACGCCGCCATAAAGGTCACGAGCACCACGACGGAATTGATAATCGCAAAGTTCGCCTCGTAGTTCTGCCAATGTTCGGCCGTGCTCGAAATGGTGAGCCAACCGTCACTCTTAAGATTCTTGCTAAACGCAATCTGGTCGGCCGACGAACCCTTAAGCAGCACAAAGACGCCGTTGAGGCGTGCGCTTCGACCGAACGCACGCTCATAGGTACTCTGCGTCATGTAAAGCGTGTTGCCCAGATAGTTGAGCGAGATGTCGCTGACTTTGACCTTGGCAACATTGAGCGACGAATCCTGGACGTGTGCTGTATCGCCCGGCTGAATCCCCAGCACCAGCTGCGAGCTCTTGCTTAAATACACGTCCCCGTCACGCAGGGCGAGCGGTTCTTTGGACTCATCCTCCAAGCGCACGTAATCGCCCAAGTCACCCGTGCGGTCGTCGGGAATCACGATCAGCTGCACGGTCTCGCTCTTGCCGCCAAATGTAAAGGTGACGTTGTCGGTCATAATCGGCAGGGTCGAGGTCACGGTCACGTCGGAATCCTTGGCCGCGCTGCGCTCATCCAATGCCGCGCACGTCTGCGAAAAATCGTCGGGATTGGCGACCGCCAGCAAGTCATAGCGCGTGATATGCCCGTACTGCTTGGGCGACAGCGCGACCGACGTATCACGAATGCCCATGCCGCAAATCACAAGCGCCGTGCAGCCCGCGATGCCAAAGATGGTCATAAAGGCACGCTTTTTGTAGCGGAACAGGTTACGCGCTGCCACCTTGTTCAAAAAGCCCATGCGGTGCCAGATAAAGCCGATACGCTCAAGCAAGATACGCGAGCCGGCGCGCGGGGCCTTGGGACGCATGAGCGAGGCTGGGGTCTCGGCCATCTCGTGACGACAGGCGATAATCGTGGCGCCCACCACGCCCACGGCAAACAGCGCCACCGAGACGATTGAGGACACGATGTCGTACGAAAGCAGCATCTGAGGCAGCGAGTACATGTCGTCGAACACCGTAAACAAGAACAGCGGCAGGCCCACAAAGCCGATGATGTTGCCGAGCACGCCGCCGATCAGACAAGCCCACAGCGCATAGTCCACGTATTTGGACAGGATGCGCCCGCGCGAATAACCGAGCGCCTTATACAGGCCGATGAGCGTGCGCTCCTCCTCAACCATACGCGTGGCGGTGGTGAGGCTGATGAGCACGGCGACGATAAAGAAGATAAACGGGAACACCGTGGCGATGGCCTCAATTGACGAGCTATCGCTTTCCACGCTCGAGTAGCTTGCGATATTGCCGCGGTCCTGGATGTACCACGTACATTCGCCTAGATCGGAAAGCTCGGCGCGGGCATCGGCGAATTGTTGGTTGGCGGCGGCGCGGCGCTGGTCCAACTCGGCCTGAGCTTGGACGCGCTCCTCGCTGCCCTCGGCCATACGGTCGATGTTGCCCTGTTCAATCCCAAAGAGCATATTCGCCTGGCGCTCGGCCGCATCCAAGCTTGTCGGCGTGTCGACCGTCAGCTCCTGAGCGCGCGCCTTCTCACGCTCCTCGCGGATCTTCTCTATATTGCCCTTGACCTCATTGATCTTTGCCGCGTAGGAATCCGAATAGGAGTTGAGGCTCTTGGCTCCCTCGACGATCACGTGGACCGCGGAGTAGGAAGAAGATGTCGCGGCGTCCTCGTTCACATAGAACTTATAGTCCGCAGCCGAAGCAGCGCGAAAGGCGTTGACTGTCGAGTCAGAACTTACATCAGTGGGGTCGAGGACCTCAGCCGTAATGGTGTAATCGCCCGCGGCAAACTGGTCCTTGGCACTTTGGTTCGACGAGCTCGCGTCATTGGCGGCAAAACTCACCGTATCGCCGATTTTCTTGCCCGATGCCTTCAGGAACTTCGAAGTCACCGCGACTTCATCAGCGCTCTCGGGCAAATCGCCGCTCACCAGCACCGGTTGATCGATATTCTCCTTGGAAAGACTCTGCACGACCACGCGCTCGCGCGTTGTGCCCACGGCGGTGTAGGCGGTCTCGGTGTAGATACCCTCGGCCGTCTCGACGCCGTCGACCTCTTGGATAGCCGCAAGATCGTCGCGCGTAAGGCCATAGGTCGACTGCACGTTAATGTCATAGACATTCTGCTGGTCAAAATAGGCGTCGACCGAATCGCGCAAATCTTCGCAGCCTGCCTTAAGACCGCACATCACGCTCACGCCAAGCGCGGTGATGACCACGATAGATAAGAAGCGCTTAAGACTGCCGCGGATTGTACGGTAGATGCCACGGCGAAAAACCGTCGGCACCATATCGTTTGAACTTTGGGCGGTGCGATAGGTCGTAAAATCCTGCTCGTGCTCCATGTTCCGCGCGTCGCGGCGTTGGCTGTTTTGGCGGTCCTGGTCCATGGGCGCTACCACTCGATCGTCTCGATAGGCACGGGATTTTGCTGGACCGTCTCGCTCTCCACGCGACCACTCTTAAAGCGGATCAGGCGATCGGCCATGGGCGCGAGCGCGGAGTTGTGCGTGATGATGATGACCGTAATGCCCTGCTTGCGGCAGGTATCCTGCAGCAGCTGCAAGATCTGCTTGCCGGTTTTATAGTCGAGCGCGCCCGTGGGCTCGTCGCACAGGAGCAGCTTGGGGTTCTTTGCCAGTGCGCGGGCAATGGACACGCGCTGCTGCTCGCCGCCCGAAAGCTGCGCGGGGAAGTTGGCGAGGCGCTCGCCCAGGCCAACCTGGCGAAGCGTCTGTTCGGCATCGAGCGAATCGGGGCAGATTTGCGCCGCAAGCTCAACATTTTCGAGCGCCGTCAGGTTGGGGACCAGATTGTAGAACTGGAAGACAAAGCCGACATCGGCGCGGCGGTATTCCACGAGCTGAGCCTCGTTGGCGGAGCTCACGTCGCGCCCGTCCACTGTCACGGAGCCGGAGGTTACCGTATCCATGCCGCCTAGGATGTTGAGCGCCGTAGTCTTGCCGGCGCCCGAAGCGCCCAGGATAATGGCGAGCTCACCGCGCTCAACGGTAAAGCTCGCGCCGTCGAGCGCATGGATGCGGGCATCGCCCTCGCCGTATGCTTTGATGACGTCTTTGAATTCGATATAGGCCATCGATCGGTTCCCATCTGGTCGGATAACTCTTTAGTATTACCCATTTCACGCCGACCAAAAAGGGACAGGTTCATTTTGGCAGGTTTTATATGGGGAAACGACAGCCATAGATGAGGCGCCGGGGAGGCAGAGAAAACATCAACGGGATCAGGCCGACCGTCAAACACAACGCACGCGTCTCTATCTGTCAGCAAAATCATTCGAACAACTGTTCGTTTCTATGATATGATTCCGCTATCTAAGCAGGCCAATACGCAGAAAGGCGGCCAACATGGCGTTCGACTTTAAGAAGGAATGCAAGGAGCTCTACAAACCTGCAAGCAAGCCGAGTATCGTAACTGTCCCGCCTATGAGCTACGTTGCCGTTCGCGGAAAGGGCGACCCAAATACCGAAGGTGGCGAGTATCAAAACGCCCTGCCGCTGCTTTACGGCATCGCCTATACCGTCAAGATGTCGAAGAAAGGCTCAAGGAGTATCAAGGGCTATTTCGACTTTGTGGTACCGCCGCTCGAGGGTTTCTGGTGGCAAGACTCCCCGAGCGGCGACATCGATTATGTACGCAAGGACGATTTCAACTTTATCTCGTGCATTCGCCTGCCCGATTTCGTCACCCGAGATGACTTTGACTGGGCAGTCGCGGAAGCCACGACCAAAAAGAAACTTAACTTTTCTGCCGTCGAGCTGCTTAAAGTTGACGAGGGCCTCTGCGTTCAATGCATGCACACCGGGCCCTACGACAACGAACCGGCGACCGTAGGCGCTATGAATGAATACACGACCGAGCAGGGCTATGTCCCCGACTTCTCAGACACCCGTTTCCATCACGAAATCTATCTCTCCGATCCACGCAAATGTGCACCGGAGAAACTTAAGACTGTGGTTCGTCATCCTATCAAGCGCGCTGAATAGCGTGGAGCGTCATCTCACGCGCTAGGTTTTAAGCCAGCCAACCAGCCGCCTCCTAGGCCGTCCGGTAATTATCTTGACGCGGCCCGTCGCATCTTATAAGTTTGTTTTGCTAAAGCTGGAAAGCCTCTCAACGATGCGCAACTCCAGCTCTTTTTCTATCAAGAGGCTTAAATGAAATACCGGAAGTCGCGGATATCCATCAACGAACAGATAGCATTATTGACAGAAAACAAGGGTCTTAAGTGCTCTGATCAAAGCGAACTCGAGCGAGCTTTGGTCGAAGTCGGCCACTACAGACTGTCGGCCTACTGGTTTCCCTACAAAACCAAATGCAAGTCCGGGATTACCATCTTTCGCGAAGGCACAACATTCGAAACCATCATCTACACGTATGAATTTGACCGAGCCCTCCGGCAGTTAATGTTTGATGCGGTCGGCAGAATTGAGATCTACCTCAGAAGCAGAATTGCCTATCTTGCCTCTGAGGAACGCGGGCCTTTCTGTTACCCAGATGTCGCCATAACGAGGCTCAACTCGGCATGCCCATCGGGCTTTGCGCCGCGCTGGGATACGCCGCCGTCTTTGGCAGCGCCACCAATACGCTGCTCGCGCCGATCCTTATTGGCTGCGAAGTCTTCGGCTTTGGCGACTTGCCGAAGTTCTTTATTGTCTGCGTCGTGGCTTACCTGTTCAACATGGATAAGTCGATCTACGCCCTGCAGAAGCGGGCGTAGATGGATGTCCAAGCAGGTGGTCTCAACCGGAAACGGCGTCTTGGCTATGCAAAGTGCTCGAACGTTATTCCTCGTACGCGCCCTCAAGCCGGAGCAGCCACTCCTTACGGTCGAGGCCGCCGGCATATCCGTTAAGCGAGCCGTCGGCGGCAACCACGCGATGGCACGGCACAATGATCGAAATAGGATTCCGCGCGACCGCGGCCCCCACGGCACGGGGAGACACAACAGGCGCTTCGTTTCCCGGTACACGATGTCGAGCCGCAACACGCTGGGCGATCTCACCATACGTAGCGACCTCGCCACGCGGGATAGAAAGCAGCTCAAACCAAACCTCGCGCTGAAACGCCGTACCAATCATATGCAACGGCGGCGTAAACCGAGGTTCCTGCCCTGCAAAATAAGCATTCAGCCAAGCCCAAGAACGCTCAAGCACCGAAGAAGCCGCGCCATTTGCCGGACTCACCGAAGACATCCCACCGGTACCAGAAACCGCATCGGCACCTACGACATACTCCGCATCCTCTTTGAGCAGCGTGGAGCCAAAGTGCTCCTGCCCCTCAAACCAAAGCCCCGTCAGACCGCGGCCATCAGCGGCAAGCAAGATTTCGCCCAAAGGCGAAGCAAACGTCGTCGTGACCACCAGCGGCTCCTTTCAAAACTCCGCACCATAATACCGCGAATTGTGCAGACAACCTCGCAGATACGTCCGGACAGACTCGATTGTCCAAGAGAGGGCGTTTTCCCTCTCAATATCGGCCGATACCGAGTCGCAACGCCCAAAACGATGTCCGGCAAAAACGAAGGTGAATGGTTTTCCGAGAAGTGAACGAGTAAAACTAGGGCCCCGAAGCATCCGCATTTTTTGACTGCAAAACAGCAGGATTCATGCGATAAAACCGCAGGAAATGGCGGCCAAAATATGCCGATGCTTCAAGGGTCCAAAATAGGTCGTTCACTTCTCGGAAAAGTATTAGACCTCGATTC
>USGN01000067.1 GCA_900554255.1 uncultured Collinsella sp.
CCCCTGTCATAGTCGCGCTTTTCCGCAGTATACCAACCGATAAACGGCCAATCATCGCCGTACTTGTCGCCGTTATCGAAGGATATTTCCCAATCTTTAGGATTATCTGACCCCTTGTAGGCGCCAGCACGTCCGGCAAGGTTTTCGTTATAGGACATATAAAAGCCCTCGCCGCTGTTCCCCGCGTGGTCCCAAACATTCGACGAATAGAGACAATGCTGACCTTCATGTCACTCAAGCCATTTGCGCGACGAATTCCATTGACGGCATTCATGTAGGTCAGGGTATTCTGCAGATTCACGAGCGAAAAAGCATTGTCAGCGTCAGATGCATCCAAGTTGACATAGTCGTCATACCATGCCGCCTTGTTAGCAGACCCATCAAGTAACTTCGCCGCATCGCTCGCGTTGGCACGCTGAGCAGCAGTAAACGACGTACTACTTGCGATGTGATTCATAAAGCCAAGCAGGCCAGCCTTGACAGCATCCGTATCCACCGTCATGTTTGCTTTTAGCTCAGAAATCTGCTGCTCAAGAGCTTTGACGTTTGCGCTGGCCGTGTTGTATTCATCATTCGCTTTGTTGTAGTCGCTGGTAGCATTCTCAAGAGCGCTTTTCTTCTGCTTTGCGACCTCTGCCAGACGGTCGTACTCTGTCTTCTAGTCGGCCTCGGTCTGCTGAGCTTGCTCGTAAGCAGCCTTGGCGGTGTTGTATTTGCTGGTCAAATCACCGAGTTTGCCGTTGGCTTCGTCGTATGCAGTCTGCGCTGACGAAACGGCAGCGTTGGCGGCGTTGACCTTTTCCTGCGCGGCGCTGGCATCAGTCTGTGCGGCCTGGAGGTTCGTTTGTGCGGTGGCGTCGGCAGCCTTCGCGGCATCAAGCTCGGTCTGCGCGCCCTTGAGCTCACCGGCAGCAGCTTTCTTGGCGGCCTCAAGCGCTTTTAGATCGATGCCCGTGCCCGAGATGGCGGCATCGAGCGCTTTCTGGGCGTCGTTCAGCTTATCCTGGGCGTTGCCGCACGCGGTGGTCGCAGCGGCAAGGGCATTGGCGGTCTCCTGCTTCTTGGCCCGGGCAGTCGTCAGAGCAGACTCGGCATCACCCTTTGCCTGCTCAGCATTGTCGGCGGCGGTCTTAGCGGCATCGAGCTCACCCTCGGCCGTCTTCACATCGGCATTCGCCGCATTGAGCTTGGCCTGCGCGTCCTCGACGGCCTTCTTGGCGGCCTCGTACTCGTCCATACCCATGGCCTCGAGCTTGGCTTGCGCATCGTCGAGGGCCTTCTTGGCCTCATCCTGCTTTGCCTTGGCGTCCTTGAGCGCCTGGGTCTTATCCTCGACACTCTTGTTGGCCTGATCGAGCTGATCGTTCAGGTCGCCCAGCTTCTTCTGCTGCTGCTCGGCCTTGTCAACAGCCGTCTTAAGCTCGTCGATCTTCTCCTGAAGCGCGGCTGCCTCGGCCTCGTTCTGCTCGGCGGCGTTATCGGTCACGGTCTGCGAGGCCTGATTCTTTTGCTGCTGCGCCTGCTTTTGAGACTGGCCCGCCGCGTCGGCTTTCTTCTGGGCGGCATCGTAGGCAGCCTGAGCGTCCTTGAGCTGCTTTGCCGACTCCTCGGCCAACTGGGCAGCCGTCTTTACGACCGCCTGGTTGCCGGTGGCAACGGTGTTCTCGATAGCGCTGTCGCCCTTCGTGGCGTCACCGTTATCTGCCGTCGGTGCGGCGATTGCCGCCAGCGGCGACATGAGCGGCTGAGCGATGAGGCCCGCCGTCAAAACGGTTGCGACGGCGCGGTTGGCAACGCCCTTGACGTTGACGGCCTTGGCCCGAGGCTCAAAGTGCTGTGGAATATAGTTTGCCATGGCTTTCTCCCTTTGACACGGATGTATCCATACGCCTCAAAATGTAGGAGCTGATTTTTGAATTCTGTTGCGCAACATTGGTCACCAGCGGATTTTTTGAAATTCGCGCTCTCGTGCTTCACAATTTCGTCACATATGTAGGAGCTGGTGCATCATATTCTTGCGGGATCGAATTGAGCCTGTGATTTGCATTTGCTCCCGCGTCATCCGCCCTATCGGATTCCGCATCCAACAGACACCCCGCCCGCCACGGTGTAGAGTTAAGACAACGGGCGCGTTGCGCGGACCGCGCTGGAACGAGGTGGACATGGAACTCGACAAACAACAGATCAAGCGACTGCGCGAGCGTCATCATCGGCGTCACGGCATCCGCCCCGCTCATAGCGAAGCCATGGAAAACATCACCCGCTTCCTCAAGCGCGCATTCAACATTCGCGAGGGTCGCGCGCCCTACCACGTAATTCGCAAGCGTTTTGTAAACGGGGCGCGTCTGACTGGCTCCCACCTATGCATCCTGATTATTGCCATGCTTATCGCGAGCATCGGCCTCGATATCGACTCGGACATTGCCATCGTGGGCGCCATGCTCATCTGCCCGCTCATGGGCTCGGTCCTTGCCATGGCATACGGTATTGCCACGCTCGACCGCGAGATTACCGTCGAAGCCGTCGCCAGCCTTGCGCTGCAGATGGCCTTTTGCCTGGTCACGTCCACGCTGTACTTTAAGCTCTCGCCCCTTGGCGCCACCACGGCCGCCATCATCGACAACTCGACACCCACCGTCTGGGACCTTACCGTCGCACTCGCAGGCGGCTTTGCAGGCGGGCTGGGCAACTCGCGCGACCAGGAACCCGCCACGCTCATCGCCGGCGTGGCCGTGGCGACCGCGCTCATGCCGCCTCTGTGTGCGGCGGGCTATGGCATCGCCATCGCAAGCGGGTCGCTGTTTCTCTCGGCGCTTTACGAGTTTGGCATCAACGTGGTCTTTATCGCACTCGCGGCCGAAGCCGTATTACTTATCTTGCGCGTGCCGCTCAAGCGCGACCTCAACGGCGACGGCATTGTAACCGCCGAAGAAGATGCCGAGGTCGACGAGCTATCGCGCAAGGTGCGCCGCCGCATCATTGTGGGTACGGTAGTCTTTGCCATCCCCTGCATCGTTATGACGGCGGGGTCTATTGGCTCGGCGCAGACCGGCGTGCAGGACGGCTACGGCGTCACCGAAACCACGCGCGAGCTTGCGGCGGTGCTGCCAGGCTTTAAGGATTACACCGTCGCCGTCGAGACCTCGGCCACCGAAGGGGACGAGGAAGGCATTGTAGAGCGCGAAATCGTCGCCCATGTGACGACAAGCGAGGCGCTTGGGGCACACGATCGCCGCGGCGCCCGCAAGCTCATCGACCTCAACGTGCCTGAACTCGACCGCGTGGAATTTGACGTGAAGTGATGCAGAGCGCGGCCCTACAGGTCGTACTTGTACACGCGATAGATGTACTTCTCGGCTTCCATCTCGTAGGTGGCGATGGGCAGTCCATAGCGATCGTACTCGGTAAAGGTCTTAGCCTGGCCCGAAGCCACGAGCATACTATTCGAATTGCCGACGCGCTGCGCGCTGCTCACATAGCCCGAAAACAGCACGGCGATCTGGTCCTCAAGTTCGTAGGTGCGCGCCGTCTCGTCCACTGTAAAGATGCGCCCAAACGAATGCGTGCCCTTGTTGTAGTCGGTCACCACCGCGGAGCCCAGCTGGCCCCAGTCGAACTTGGGATAGCTCTCAGCCGCACCAAAGTTGTTGTCGTACAGCAGCACCTGGTAGCGACCGGTCGTTGCCATGTCAGAACTCGGCAGATACGTCACGCTGTGCTGGCCCGCATTGAGCGAAAAATCGCCCTGAGCCTGCAGTAACTTGTCCTCAAAGCCCGAGCCGGCCCATTGCCACTCCTTTCTATTTCTGGGTCCATCTTCTCACTGTTGGCGGCCGAAAATGATCCGTTTTCCTCCGTCCCCGACGGATCATTTTTTAGTACTTGAAGAAGCCCTCGCCCGAGCTTTCGCCCAGCTTACCTTCGTCGAGCATTTTCTTGAGGACGGACGCCATAGCCTTAAAGTTGTAGGGCATCATCATCTTTTTGAGCAGCGGGCTCACCAAGCCTGGGACCTTCTGATACTGCATGACGATGTTGTAGGCCGTCTGGATACCAACCGTGTCGAATACGCGGAACGGGCCTTTGGGGGCACCGGTGCCACGCGTCCATGCGAGGTCGATGCTCTTGGGATCGCTCACACCCGAGACGTACAGGTCCAGGCCCGAAAGCAGCCACGGCACCAGCATGGAATTGAGCAGATAGCCGTTCTTTTCCTTGTTGACGGGCAACGCCAGCATACGGATGTCGTTGGCAAAGTCGACGAGCTCATCGAAATAGCGCTTGTCGGTCTGGTCCTGAGCCATGACCTCGGTCATGTTGTTCTTCCAGATGGAATTGGCAAAGTGCAGCGACAGGTACTTCTCGGGGCGGCCGGTGTACTTGGCAAAGGTACTCGGCAGCAGCGTGGAGGAGTTGGTCACGACGACGGTCTTTTGCGGGAGAACCGGGGCAAGCTTCTTGTAGAAGTCGATTTTTGCCTGGGTGTCCTCGGCCATAGACTCGATGACCAGGTCGGCGTCGGCCACTGCCTTGGCAAGATCGAGCTCCAGCTTGAGCGTGGAGTAGGCACGCTCGACGGCGGCGAGTGCCGCCTCCTTGTCGAAGGGCTGGCCGCTATCGGCGATACCGGCGCACCACTCGCCAGTACCGTCCGCCATGCCCTCGATAGCAGCGATGTACTCCTCGCGCACATGATCGATCTTGGGCTGGGTGCGGCCGATGCTGCCCTCGCTGCGCAGCCAAATCGTTACATCAAAGCCGCAGTAGGCAGCCTGAAAGGCAATCTGGCTTCCCAACACGCCGCCGCCGGCAACACAAACGGTCTTGTAGCTCATGGGACGGTCCTCTCTTACGTAATTCCATAGATGTGTATTTATTCAACCGTAAGGAGGACGCGCGCTGGAGGTGGGTTCTATAAACGGACGGTAATTTGCGGCGAACGGCAACACCTGTTCATTATCTCTCGATTTTGGAGGCCCCTTTAGCGCTGCTGGACCGCTTTTTCGGAAGTGCGGGGGAAAATCGAGTTTCGCCGACCAGACCGGCTTTTTTTACAACAAAACCGCAGGTCACGAGAGCCTAAAAAGGCGGTGTGCTCGGGAGGTTCGCGTTTTTCACCGCACTTCTGAAATACGAGCCCACGGAAGACTGCTGCAAGGTCATTTACGCAACATATGTCCAGTAAAAACGGGTGATAACCGGTACGGCTACCACCCGTTTGCCTCACATCTAGCCCAAAGTAGGCCGACTACTTCTTAATGCCGCGTCCCAGGCGCTCGGCGACTGATACCACGGCCTCCTCGCTGGCAGGTCCGCAGCTCACGCAGCCGTCGTGGGCACGCATCTGGCCGGTGACCTCGTCCATCGCGAGCGGCGCCACCTTCTCGAGCTTAAAGCCCTTGCCGGCGCGCATGTTTTCCTTGGCCACGCTGATCATGAGCTTAATGCGGTTGAGCTGGTTGACCTCGGACGCGCCGGGGTCGTAGTCCACCGCGACGATGTTGCTCTCGGGATGCTGACGGCGCAGCTCCTTGATCACGGCCTTGCCCACCACGTGATTGGACAGGCACGCAAAGGGCTGCGTGCAGATGATGTTGGGTGCGCCGTGATCGAACAGGTCGAGCATCTCGGCCGTGAGCAACCAGCCCTCGCCCATGTTGTTGCACACCGAAAGCACCGTGCGGGCCTTGTCCGCCATGGTACCGATGCGCTCGGGCGCCTCGAAGCGGCGGGACTTTTCGAGCATCTCCTCCACCGGCGTGCGCATCCAGTCCACCAGCTTAATGAGCGCCTGCATGCCCGCGCGCGTAGTGGCAGAGCTTCCCAGCTCGTCCTTCTGCAGCTCGGCGTTGCTCATGGAGTACAGGAAGAAGTCGAGCAGGCCCGGCACCACGGCCTCGCAGCTCTCGCGCTCGATCACATCGACCACGTGGTTGTTGGCTGTGGGGTGGAACTTGACCAAGATCTCACCGACCACGCCCACGCGCGGCTTGGTACCCTCGCCCACGAGCGGCATGGTGTCGAACGCGCGGATGGCCTCGCGAGCAAGCTTGGTGTAGTTATGCCTGTTGAACTTAGGCGCCAGCTTGCGGGCGCGCGCCATGTACTCCTCGTAGAGCGCGTTGGCGGCACCGGGCGTGGCCTCGTACGGACGGCAGCGATAGAGCATCTGCATCATCACGTCGCCAAAGAGCACCGCGTACACGGCCTGCTTGAGCAGCGCCGGCGTAATCTTAAAGCCGGGGTTGTCCTCGCCGAGCGCCACGGCCGAAAGCGAGATCACCGGAATCTCGGGGTGGCCGCTCTCGCGCAGGGCCTTGCGGATGAGTGCGATGTAGTTGGTGGCACGGCAGCCGCCGCCGGTCTGGCTGATGACCACAGCCGTCTTGGACAGATCGTACCGACCGCTCTCGATGGCCTCCATAATCTGGCCCGTCACCAGAATCGACGGGTAGCAAATGTCATTGTTCACGTAGCGCAGGCCCGCCTCGACGGCGTCATGGTCGGTCGAGGGCAGCAGCTCCAAGTTGTAGCCGGCACCGCGGAATACCTCTTTGACCAAGTCAAAGTGGATCGGCGCCATCTGCGGGCACAGGATGGTGTAACCCTCGTCGCGCATCTGCTCGGTAAAGGGTACCTTGGGCCACGCGGTCGAAGCGCTCGCACGCTGGGCCTCAAACGTGTACTTGCGGCTCGCGAACGCCGGGACATCCGTGCAAGGCGCCTCCGGCGCGGCATCGC